>JAVVZC010000005.1:0-26400 GCA_036650755.1 Oscillospiraceae bacterium | reverse complement strand
CCCCCCGTCGCCGCCGGCGGCGAAAATCATATACAAATAGCGAGGCAACTCACATGACAGAACTCTATGAAAAATCCATAAAAACCCTTGAGCTTCCCGCGGTGCTTGCTCTGCTTTCCGGGGAGGCTTCCAGTGCTCCCGCAAAGGAAAAAACGCTGCTGCTTCGACCCTCGGACAGCGTTTATGAGGTGCGGCGGCTTTTGGGCGAAACCACGGCGGCAAAAACCATGATGGTGCTTAAGGGCAGCCCCTCCTTTAGCGGTGTGCGGGACGTGCGCTCCTCGCTTTCACGGGCGGACATGGGCGGGCTTCTAAACACCCGAGAGCTGCTGGACATTGCGGGGGTGCTCCAAACCGCCCGCACAGTCCGCGCCTATGCAGGCGGCGACAGCTGTGGCAGAAGCGACATTGACTTTCTTTTTTCCTCACTTATGGCGAACAAGTTTTTGGAGGAAAAAATCACGGGCGCCATCATCGGTGAGGACGAAATCGCCGACGGCGCAAGCTCCGAGCTTGCGGCAATCCGCCGTCTTATCCGTGCCGCCTCCGCAAGGGTGCGGGAGAGCCTGCAAAAAATTATTTCCTCCCCCGCCTACGCAAAGGCGTTGCAGGAGCCAATCATCACCAGCCGAGACGGGCGCTATGTGGTTCCCGTAAAATCCGACCACAAAAGCTTTGTGCCGGGGCTTGTCCACGACGTTTCCTCCAGCGGCGCAACGCTTTTTGTGGAGCCCATGTCCACCGTCAAGGCGAATAACGAGCTTCGGGAGCTTCACGCCAAGGAAAAGCAGGAAATTGAGCGGATTTTGGCTGAGCTTTCCGCCGAATGCGGCGACCACGCAAACGACATTATTTCCGACTTCAACGTTTTGGTTCAGCTTGACCTGATTTTTGCCAAGGCACGGCTTTCCTACAAGCTCAATTGCACCGAGCCTGTGGTTTCCGAGGGTCGCACACAGCTAAAAAAAGCGCGGCATCCGCTACTGCCCGCCGACACGGCAGTTCCCGTTGATTTGGAGCTGGGCGGCGAATTTGACACTCTTGTTATCACGGGTCCAAATACAGGCGGAAAAACCGTCTCCCTAAAAACCTTGGGACTGCTTTGCCTTATGTGCGCCTGCGGGCTTCACATTCCCGCCGGGGACGGCAGCAGTGTGCCTGTTTTTACGGCGGTGCTTGCGGATATCGGCGACGAGCAAAGCATTGAGCAATCCCTTTCCACCTTTTCCTCCCACATGACAAACATCGTGAAAATTTTGGAGTGCTGTGACAGCCGAAGCCTCCTTCTTTTTGATGAGCTGGGCGCGGGCACCGACCCTGTTGAGGGCGCGGCGCTGGCAATCGCCATCATCGAAAACGCCCGCCACAAGGGCTCTCTAATCGCCGCCACCACCCACTATGCGGAGCTTAAAATCTACGCCACCAACACGGCGCGGGTTCAAAACGCCTCCTGCGAGTTTGACGTTGCCAGCCTTCGCCCCACCTATAAGCTGCTTATCGGCATTCCGGGAAAATCCAACGCCTTCGCAATCAGCGAGCGCTTGGGGCTGCCATCCTGTGTCATTGACGACGCAAAAAGCCGTGTGACGGCGGAGAGCGCCAGCTTTGAGGAAACCATTGAGCGCTTGGAGCAGCAGCGGCAAATTATGGAACGGAACAACGAGGACATACAAAAAAAGCAACGTGAAGCGGCGGAAAACGCCAAAAAGAGCGAGCTGCTTCGCCGTGAGCTGGAGGTTCGTCTTGAAAAGGCGGACGAAAAGGCACGGCGTGAGGCGGAACGAATTTTGGAGGATGCCCGACGGACGGCGGAGCAAACCTTTAACGAGCTGGACGACATCAAAAAGCGCCGTGACAAGGAAATTGACCACATCAAGGAAAACGAGGCACGGGCACAGCTTCGCCGCAACATTAACCTTGCGGAGGAGCGCTTGGGCAATCGCCATGAGGAGCAGGCTCCAAAAATTTCCTCAAGACCCCTAAAGCCGGGGGACACCGTCGAAATCATTTCTCTGGGCGTTCGTGCAGAGGTAATTTCAATTTCCGAGGACAGACAGCTTTCACTTCAAGCGGGCATCATGCAGGTGAAGGCGGCGGAAAACGAGGTCTATCTTTTGGAAAACGTCAAGCCCGCAAAGGTAGTTAGCTCTGCCGGCAGCGCCGCCGCGCTTCGGCAAATGGCGGTTAGCCCGGAGCTTGACATTCGTGGCATGATGACGGACGAAGCCATCCCCGTGGTGGAAAAATATTTGGACGAAGCCATGATGGGCAAGCTTGAACAGGTCACAATTATCCACGGAAAAGGCACGGGAGCCCTTCGCGCCGCCGTCACCCAAAGCCTTAAACAGAACAAAGCAGTAAAATCCTTCCGCCTTGGCCGCTACGGAGAGGGCGAAATGGGCGTTACGATTGTCGAACTTAAGTAAAAGCGGGGCTTACAAAATATAATAGCTGTGCAATCCAACAAAAAGGACAAAAGCGGTTGACGTGGGGTCAGCAATTTGTTAAAATGTATAAAGAAACCTGTGTATAACAAGTCATCTGGTCATAAGGAGTGGCGATAATGCTTACAAGAGAAGTTACTATCAACAATCAAGTTGGGCTTCATGCAAGACCGGCAACGTTTTTCATTCAAAAGGCGAACGAGTTTAAGAGTAATATTTGGATCGAAAAGGATGACCGTAAGGTCAACGCCAAGAGCCTTTTGGGCGTCCTCTCTCTCGGCATTGTGAAGGGCACTTCCGTCAACATCATTGCCGATGGCGGCGACGAAAAAGAAGCTCTCAACACTTTGGCAACGCTGATCGCATCAGACTTTACCGAATAAACCGTATCCATACAGCTACGGGGCGTGTTCACCATGACACGCCCCTTTTTTAAATTCACGGATTGGACCCAACCAATCTATCGAGGTGCTGACAGTGCTAATTGACCGGCTTCGCGAAAAAGCAAATCGCCTGCCCCTGCTGCCCGGAGTTTACCTCATGCTTGACGACATGGGCGAGGTCATCTATGTGGGCAAGGCAAAGGCGCTCAAAAATCGTGTCACCAGCTATTTCCGCGGGGAGCATCTCCCAAAAACCGCGGCAATGGTTTCCAAGGTGCGGGACTTTAACGTCATCGTCGCCGCCTCGGAATTTGAAGCTTTGGTACTGGAAAATTCTCTCATTAAGAGACATCAGCCCTATTACAATATCCTATTAAGAGACGATAAGGCATATCCCTTTATCCGACTTGACATCAAAAACCCTTGTCCCCGCTTCACAATCGTGAACAAAATCGCAGATGACGGGGCAAAATATTTTGGTCCCTTCGGCGGCAGAGGTGTTTCCCACGACATCATCGACACCGTTTGCAAGGCACTGCTGCTGCCCACCTGCAACAAAAAATTCCCCCGAGATTTCGGAAAAAGCCGACCCTGCCTCAACTTCCACATGGGCACCTGCCTTGGCTTTTGCGCCGGCAACGCCGGACTTCCCGAATACAGCTCCCGCATTCGGGAGGCGGAAATGATTTTAAACGGAAAATCCACGGAGCTTCGCGCCGAAATTCAGCAAAAAATGCTGGATGCTTCGGAGGAGCTTCGTTTTGAAAATGCCGCCGAGCTTCGGGACAAGCTTCGGGCAATCGACGGGCTGACAAACCGCCAGCGGGTTATCGGCGCCGCCAAGGCGGATGCGGACGCAATCGGCTTTTTCCGCGGCGCAAAGTGCTGTTTCGCGGTTTTGCACTATGTGGGCGGCAACCTTGCGGCAAAGGACTATCGCCTGATGGACGAGCCGCTGGAAACCGACGAGGAAGCCACCTCCGCCCTTGTCAGCCAATACTATTCCATTCGTGGCATCTTCCCAAAATCCGTCCTCCTGCCCTTCACAACAGGCGACGAGGAGGAAATTGCAAGGCTGCTCTCCGAAACCGCCGGTCACAAGGTCACGGTGGAGGTTCCCCAAAAGGGCGAGCGCCGCTTTATGGTGGAAAAAGCCATGCTGAACGCCCGTGAGGAATGCCAGCGTGCCACCACCGCAAATCAGCGCAGACTAAAAACCCTAAAATGGCTTCAGGACACCCTTAAGCTTTCGGAGCTGCCCCGCCGCATCGAGGCTTTTGACATCTCCAACACCGGAAATTTCGGCATTGTCGCCTCCATGACGGTTTTTGCGGACGGCAAGCCACTGAAAAAAGACTACCGCAAATTCAAAATAAAAGAGCTTTCCGTGCAGGATGATTACCACAGCATGCAGGAGGTCTTAACCCGAAGATTTAAACGCTATCTTAGCGGGGATACTTCCTTTGACGAGCTGCCCGACCTTTTGCTTATCGACGGCGGCGCGGTTCACGCCTCCGTGGCGGAAAAAGTTTTGCAAGAGCTCCAAATCTCCCTTCCGGTTTTGGGCATGGTAAAGGACGACCGCCACCACACAAGAGCGCTCATCTACTCAAACGGCAGTGAGGTGGGCATAACGGCTTTCCCCGCCGTGTTCTCCCTAATCGGCAACATCCAAGAGGAAACCCACAGGTTCGCAATCGAATATCACCGCAGTTTGCGCAGCGCCACCATCGGCTCCAAGCTTGAAAACATCAAGGGCGTGGGCGAAACACGGCGCAATCAGCTTCTAAATCACTTCAAAACCATCAAGGCAATTCGCGGCGCGTCCTATGAGGAGCTTTGTGCCGTGGTTCCAAAAAACGCGGCGATGGCAGTTTTTGAATATTTCCGAAAGGCAGAGGCAGAAGGGGACAGCCCCGACGCCGAAGCCGGCATTGAAAGTGAGGAATAATTATGAGAGTCATTACAGGCACAGCCAGAGGGCGCAAGCTTTTGGAGCCCGTGGGCATGGAAATTCGCCCCACCTCCGATATGGTCAAGGAAGCAATCTTCAACATCGTCCAATTCGACATCGAGGGCAGGCGGGTGCTTGACCTTTTTGCCGGCACGGGACAGCTGGGCATCGAAGCCCTGAGCCGGGGCGCAAAAAGCGTCACCTTTGTGGACGAGAGCAACGACGCCATTAAGCTTATTAAGCAAAACCTTGAAAAATGTCAGCTTCACGGCACGGTGGTGCGGGACAATTCCGTTTCATTTCTAACCCGTGGCGACAAATACGATTTGATTTTCCTTGACCCGCCCTATGATAGCGGGCTTCTCGACGCCGTTCTCCAAAAAATTATTCAGTTTGACATATTATCAGATAGTGGTATAATTATCTGTGAAACTATGCAGGAGCACAAATTTGCCCCCATGGAGCCGCCCTATTTCGTCGGGCGTGAATACAAATACGGCAAAATTAAGCTGGTCGCCTGCGGCAAAACCGCTTCGGCAAGCTCCCTCCAATAGCGGCGAAAGGATTGGTCAAACCCCATGATTACCGCAATCTATCCCGGAAGCTTTGACCCCATCACTCTGGGTCACATGGACATCATTGAGCGCGCCTCAAAAATTTTTGACAAGCTTATTGTCAGCGTTGTCACAAACATCGAAAAAAAGTCCATGTTCACCACCGAGGAGCGGGTTGACTTTATCCGCCGCTCCGTCGCAAGTCTCCCCAATGTGGAGGTATCCTCCTCAAACCGCCTTTTGGCGGAATTCGCCACCGGCTTCGAAAACCCCGTGGTCATCAAGGGTCTGCGCAACCTCATGGACTTCGAATTCGAAACCACCATGGCGGTCTTTAACCGCAAGCTGAACCCCGACCTCGAAACCTTTTTCATCACCGCAAGCGAAAAATTCCTTTACGTCAGCTCCACAGCCGTTCGCCAGCTTGCTGTCTACGGCGCGGATTTATCCGATTATGTCCCCGAGTGCATCGTGGACGACATCATAAACAAGACCCAAAAATAGGAGGTAAACGCTAGGATGGACACAGAAAACGAAGTAACCGAGCTACTGGAAATGCTCTACAACACCATTGCGGACGCATGGGGAGTTCCTCTCGGAAAAGACAAATGTATGATCCAAAGAGAAAGCACGCTTAGCCTCCTTGACGACATTAAGGCACAGCTGCCCATCGAACTTGCCGAAGCAAAGCGCTTGGTTTCCGCCCGTGACGAATTCATCGGCAACGCAAAACGTGAGGCAGAGGCAATCCGCAAGGCTGCGGAGGACGAAGCAAGACGTCTTGTGGACGAGCAGGAAATCACCCGCATGGCGAAAGCCCACGCAAACGAAATCATCGCCGCTTCCGACACAAAATCTCGGGAGCTTCGCCGTGTTGCCAACGAATATGTTGACGATGCCCTCCGTCGCACAGAGGAGGCGGTCACCGCCGCTCTAAACGAGGTTCACCAGTCCCGTGCCCGCTTCCGCGGACTTGCAAGCGCCGCCCCCGTTCAGGATATGCAAACCATTATCCCCGAGGAACCGGACGAGCTGCCCCTCAATTAGCCCCTTTGTCCCGTCATTAACACTAAAAACTTCTCCACAAAACAATATAAAAACACGAAAAAGCAAGCAGGGAAATTTTGTTTCCCCGCTTGCTTTTTCTATATGTTGATAAGAATTCAAAATTGTTTACATAATGTATACAACGACTTGTGTAGTAACTTGTGGAAAACTAATAATAGGCTTGATAATGCAAGAGAATTTGGCAATATTTTCTCTTGCAATTTATTATGTTAACAGTTATAATGATGACATTAAGTGGGTTGAAGTGGGATGTTGTGCATCGCCATCCCATATTTTTAACACAAAATGGGCGAAATCCTTGGATTTTCCCTTTGAACATAAACACAAAAAACACAGTGGGGAGTGAGAAGCGTGACCGGTGAATTTCAGCACACCTTGGACTCAAAGGGTCGTTTATCCATTCCCTCGCGGCTTCGCGAGGAGCTGGGCAACGTTTTCTTCGTCACCCTCTCCATGGACAAATGCCTTTCCGCCTATTCCGCCGAAAGCTGGCAGAGCTTTTCGGACAAGGTAAACGAAATGCCCTACGTTAAGCAGCGGAAAATGCGTCCGCTTTTTGCCTATGCCGCCAAGTGCGAGCTTGACGCTCAGGGGCGAATTTTGCTTCCCCAAAACCTGCGGGACTTTGCCGCGCTCACAAAAAACGTCACCGTGGTGGGCTGCAACAACCACGCCGAATTTTGGGACAGTGACAGCTGGAGCAACATCTACATCAACGAAACAACACCGGAGAACATTGCCGCCGTTATGGAGGAGTTGGAATTTTAGTGGATTACAAACACTACTCCGTTATGCTTAACGAATGCGTTGACGGACTGAACATAAAGCCCGACGGAATTTATGTGGACGCAACTCTCGGCATGGGCGGTCACTCCTACGAAATTGCAAATCGCCTGACCACAGGTCGGCTGATTGCCATAGATAGGGACGCAATGGCGCTGGAACGCTCCCTTTTGCGCTTGGAGCCCATGATGAGCAAAATCACCCTTGTCCACGGCAACTTCCGTGACATGGACGACATTTTGGACGAGCTTCACATCCCCAAGGTGGATGGAATGCTTTTTGACCTTGGGGTTTCTTCCCCCCAGCTGGACGAGTCCGAGCGGGGCTTTTCCTACATGAACGACGCCCCCCTCGATATGCGAATGGACCAAAGCGCCAGCGCAACAGCGGCGGAGGTCGTGAACAAATGGCCACGGGAAAAAATCAAGCGCATCCTCTACGACTTCGGCGAGGAACGCTTTGCCCCAAAAATCGCCGAGGCAATCGACAGATACCGTGAAAACAAAGAGATAAAAACCACGCTTGAACTGGTGGACATCATAAAAAGCGCCATGCCCGCTTCGGCGCTTCGGGAAAAACAGCACCCTGCAAAAAGAAGCTTTCAGGCAATCCGCATCGCGGTGAACGAGGAGCTGGAAGCCATCTCCCAGGTTCTTGAAACCGCAACCGACAGGCTTAATCCGGGCGGAAGGCTGGTTGTTATCAGCTTTCACTCACTGGAGGACCGCATCGTCAAAAACGCCTTCACCTCAAAGGAAAACGGCTGCACCTGCCCTCGGGATTTCCCGGTTTGCGTCTGCGGCTTCAAGCAAACTCTGAAAAGCATTTCAAGAAAGCCCTATCTCCCCGGTGACGAGGAGCTGGAGGAAAACCCAAGGTCACGAAGCGCAAAGCTCCGCATTGCCGAAAGAATTTAAACAAAGCCCCGCCGCTTCAATGTGAAAGGAAATATGCCATGGCGAATGCTGCAACGAACACCAGATACGGCGCCAACACAACCTATGGAAGCCTTGCATATGATTTCAACAACCCCGCTCTCTACCCCGAGGAGAGACGAGAGGTCTATCGTGAGGGCTACCGTGAGCGGAAGGTCATAATTCCCGCCCCTCCGAAAATCGACGAGGACGCCCGTGTCTTAACAAAAGTAAAAACCCGCCAAAGCGTTGCGCCCTTGGCAATAATCGGCTATGCCTGCGCCGCGGTTCTGCTTATATTTTCACTTATGGCAAAAATTCAGCTCACAGAGGTGACGGACCAAAGCGTAAGGCTTGAAGAAAAGCTGACGGAGCTTGATGTCGCCCAGTCACGGCTGCTGATTGACTACGAAAGCGCCTTTAACCGCACCGAAATTGAGGAATACGCCACCAGCCGGCTGGGAATGCAGCACCCCCGCAGTGAACAGGTGTTTTATTTGGACAGCGCCGTGCCCGACAAGGCGATTGTTCTGGACGGTTCGACAACGAAAAACGGAATTGGGGACAGAATTTTTGATATGCTTGCATCAATTGGGGAATATTTCAAGTAGCCTCGCGAGTATTATTAAATGCCTCCCAAATAGTTCGGAGCTTGCGGCGGGGATGAGCGATAAAGGCTCGGCACAATTATCCACCGCCGCTTTTCCTTTGTCAAACCGCAGCAGATGCGCAGGCACCCTTAACTTGCGGAGCTTCTTGTGCAGCGAAAGGAACAGCAAAAATGGCAAATTCAAACAAAAATGGGTCTCACTATGAAACCCCAAATAAAATGATGCTCAGCCGCACACTTATCCTTTTAATAGTGTGCGGCATAGTTGCTTTTTCGGTGCTGGCAATTCGGCTGTTTCAGCTCCAAATAATCAACCATGATTTCTACCAAACAAAGGCAATAAGTCAGCAGGTTCGCCGCACAACGGTTGCCGCGAAGCGGGGCACAATCTACGACACCAACATGAAAATCCTTGCAAAAAGCGCCTCGGTGGACACCATCAACATAAACCCCCACGACATCAAAATGAACGAGGAGGACCCCCAGCTAATCGCTGATGGGCTTTCAAAAATTTTGGGCGTGGACTACAATTCCATCCTTGAAAAAACTCGGGACACCAAGTCATGGTACAAAACCATTGCGAGAAAGGTGGAGCCGGAGATTTCGGATCAGGTGCGCAAATTTAAAAACGACAATGAGCTTAAGGGCATCATGATTGAGGAGGACAGCAAGCGCTATTACCCCTATGGCAGCCTTGCCTCCCACGTTATCGGCTTTGTGGGCATGGAAAATGAAGGTCGTGCCGGCATTGAATATAAGGACGACAGCCTGCTGACCGGCGTTGACGGCAGAATTGTAAGGGTGAAAAACGCGGCGGGCACCGACATGCTTTTCACAAACTTTGAGGACTATTACGACGCTCAGGACGGCAAGGACGTTGTTTCCACCATTGACTCAAACATCCAATATTATCTTGAAAAGCATCTGAGCCAAGCGGCAACGGATTACGGCGCGAAAAACGGCGCGGCGGCAATTGCCATGAATGTGAAAACCGCCGAGATTTTGGGCATGGTCAGCCTTGGAAATTTTGACCTTAACGACTACCAAACCGTTAGCGAAAGCGCCCAAAAGGAAATTGACGCCGCAACGGATAAGGACGTCAAAGAGGATTTATTATTCAGCGCCCAGCAGCTTCAATGGCGGAACAAGGCAATCAGCGATACATATGAGCCCGGCTCCACCTTCAAAATCGTCACCCTTGCAATGGCGCTGAACGAGGGCGTTATAAAGCCCTCCGACACCTTCTATTGCGGCGGCAGCATCCAAGCGCCCGGCGATACAAAGCCCAGAAATTGCTGGAAGCTGGAGGGGCACGGCAACCAAACCCTGACCCAAGCTCTGCAACATTCCTGCAACGTGGCATTTATTAACATCGGGCTGAAATTGGGCGCGGAAAGCTTCTACAAATACGCGGAGGCGTTTGGACTTTTCGAAGGCTCCGCCGACCCGGACGCCTATTTGAGCGGAAATACGGGCATCGACCTAAACGGCGAAAGCGGCAGCATTTGGTGGTCGCACAATGTTTTTTGCAACCCCCAAAACAAATCCCAGCTTGCGGCGGCGGCATTCGGTCAAACCTTTAACATCACGCCAATCCAACTCATCACGGCGGTTTCCGCCTGCTGCAACGGCGGTTATCTCATGAAGCCCCATGTGGTGCGTGAAACCATCAATCCCGACGGCACCACGGCTTCAAAAATCGAGCCACAAATTGTCCGTCAGGTAATCAGCGAGGAAACCAGCAAAACCGTTTGCGAAATGCTGGAGCAGGTGGTTGGCGGAGCCGAGGGCACGGGAAAAAATGCCGCAGTCGCGGGCTATCGCATTGGCGGCAAGACGGGAACCAGTGGAAAGACTGTAAAGGACGCATTGGGAGGAGCAAAGGAATATATAGTTTCATTCCTTGGAGTTGCACCCATGGATGACCCCTCAATCGCAATATTGGTTTTGCTTGACACCCCAACAGCGGGGGGCTTTGCAAGCGGCGGACAGATGGCGGCTCCCACAGTGGGCAAAATGTTTGCGGACATTCTTCCCTACATGGGCTTTGAGCCTCATTATGATGAGGCGGAGCAAAGAGTAATCGACAAATCCGTGCCAAACGCCCTTGGAATGACGGTGGAGCAGGCAAACGCAAAGCTTGCCGAGAACGGGCTAAGCTCCCGTGTTATCGGAACAGGCGGCAAGGTCACGGCGCAAATCCCCGCGGCAAACAGCATTGTGGCGGCGGAAAGTCAGATAGTTTTATACTGCGACGCCGAGCCTTCGGGCACAATGGAAACAATGCCCGACCTCTCACGTCTAAGCTACAGCATCGCAAGGCAAAGGCTGGGCGCAATGGCGCTTTATGTGAGAGCCTCGGGACCCATTACGGACCCCAACACAATTCTCATTTCCAAGCAAAGCATCCCGGCGGGAACCCCTGTCGCCCACGGTACAATTGTCGAGGTTTCGGTTGCGGACAACGGGAACCTTGGAATATACTGATTATGCCTACACATTTGGAGGTTAAGATGAAGCTTTCGGAACTGTTGAAGGACATTGACGTGCTGGAAACAAACGCGGACACGTCTATCGAAATTACGGATATTAGCTATGACTCCCGAAAAACCCAAAAGGGCGGACTTTTCGTCGCCATAAAGGGCTTTGAGAGCGACGGACACAAATTTATCGCCGCCGCAAAAGCGGCGGGCGCGGCGCTTGTTCTGTGCGAGGAAAAACCCGAGGAGGAGCTTCCCTTTGTCCGCGTCGCGGACACGAGGGTGGCGCTGGCGCTGGTATCGCGGAACTTTTTTGGCAACCCCGCAGGGGAAATGACCATTGTGGGCGTTACGGGAACCAACGGCAAAACCACGGTGACTCTGCTTTTAAAGCACGTTATCGAGGAATGCAAAAAGGCGAAGGTGGGGCTAATCGGCACCAACGCCAATATGATTGGCACAGAGGTTTTGGAAACCGAGCGCACAACCCCCGAATCCTACGAGCTTCAAAAGCTGTTCAGAAAAATGTCCGATTCGGGCTGCAAATATGTTATAATGGAGGTATCCTCCCATTCGCTGGCGCTGTCCCGAGTGGAGGGCATCCGCTTTGACGTGGCGGTTTTCACAAACCTGACCCAAGACCATTTGGATTTTCACAAAACCATGGAGGAATATGCGGGGGCGAAGGCACTGCTTTTTGAGCGCTGTGAAAAAGCCGCCATCAACATCGACGACCAGTGGGGCGGCTACATCATGGAGCGGGCAAAATGCCCTGTTTTCACCTTCTCCGAAACTCAGCTTGAAGCCAATTTGGTTGCAAAGGACATTCGCCTTTCAGCCTCAAACGTAAAATTCTGCGCCCTCACCAAGGAAAATTTGGAGCGGGTCAGCCTTGAAATTCCGGGACGTTTCTCCGTTTACAACGCCCTTTCCGTAATATCCGCCGCCATGCTTTTGGACTTGGGCATCACGGAAGCCTGCGAAGCTCTAAAAACCGCAAAAGGCGTTAAGGGCAGGGTGGAGGTGGTTCCCACGCCTTCGGATTTTACCCTCCTAATCGACTACGCCCACACTCCCGACGCTTTGGAAAACGTCCTTCGCTCCATGAAGGAGGTCACAAGCGGAAGGGTGATTGTGGTTTTTGGTTGCGGCGGCGACAGGGACAAAACAAAGCGCCCGCTGATGGGCGAAATCGCCACCTCTCTGGCGGATTTTTCGATTATAACCTCGGATAATCCCCGAACGGAGCAGCCCTCGGAAATCATCGGGGATATCCTCTCCGGGGTCAAGGTGGCAAAAAATCGTTACACCGTTATCGAGAACCGAATTGAGGCAATCTGCTTTGCCATTGACAAACACCTGGAGGGTGATGTTATAATCCTTGCAGGAAAAGGTCACGAAACCTATCAAATAATTGGAAAAACAAAACACCACATGGACGAGCGGGAAATTGTTGCGGAGCACTTGGCGGCAATCAAAAAGGACTGAAGCTCAAGTGGGATGGAGGAAACAAACCGATGATAATTAAGCTTATTTTGGCTTTCGCAATAGCTTTTTTCACAGCAGTGCTGGTGGGAAAAATTTTCATACCCTGGATGCGCAAAATCAAGGCGGGTCAGGCAATCAAGATGGACGGTCCGGTTTGGCACAACCCAAAAGCCGGAACACCCCCCATGGGCGGCGTGATTTTCATCGTGGGCGTTTCAATCGCCTGCATAACGGTTGGCTTTTCATCAATGGTAGCAGGGGACTACGGGCACATTTTTGTGCTGCTGCTGGCTCTTGCTTTTGGCGGCGTCGGCTTTATCGACGACTACGAAAAGCTTAAGAAAAAGCAAAATCTTGGGCTGACCGCGGGCAAAAAGTTTGCGCTTCAGGTGGCGGTTGCCGCCCTGTTTGTGTTTTTGCTTCGCCGCTTCGGCTACCTTACCCCAAACCTCTACATTCCCTTTTTCAACATCAACATTCCCGTGCCGGAAATGCTCTATTTCGTTTTTGCGGTGTTCGTAATCGTTGCGGTGGTTAACGCTGTCAACCTTACCGACGGCGTGGACGGACTTGCAACGGGCACCTCAATGCCGGTTTTCGCCTTCTATGCCCTTGTCGCCTTCGTTTGGGGCAAGGAATACCTGTCCTTGGGGATTTTCGCCTCCGGGCTTTTGGGCGGACTTTTGGGCTTCCTAATCTACAACTTCAACCCCGCAAAGGTCTTTATGGGCGACACGGGCTCCCTCTTTTTGGGCGGTGCCGTGGCGGGAATGGCGCTGGCGCTTGACATGCCGCTGATTATCCTCACAATCGGTTTCCTCTACATATTGGAGGTGCTTTCCGATATCATTCAGGTGGGCTACTTCAAGCTTTCCCACGGCAAAAGAGTTTTCAAAATGGCTCCCTTCCATCACCATTTGGAGATGGGGGGCTGGTCGGGCAAAAAGTGGAGCGAAAAGGAGCTTTTCGTTCTGTTCACAGGAATCTCCGCCTTTTTTGCCATCATTTCCTTTTTCGGAGTTTACGGAAGATTTGGCGCATAGCGCAAAACAGCAAGCCGAGTTTGGCTTGCGGAGCGGGTTTCTCAATCCAAGCGGCAAGCAAAGGGGGCGCCATTTTTGCAAAACAGAACTTCTGTAATTCAAGACCACAGAAACGACCTTCGAATTTCCCGTGGGCCTGTTGATATTCCTTTTCTTACTCTCACCCTTCTGCTTTTGGGCATCGGCGTCATCATGGTTCTCTCCGCCAGCTATGCCTCTGCCTACTACGACCTGCACAACGAAACTCACGGCAACGCAATCTACTATTTCGCAAGGCAATTGATTTTCGCGCTTTTGGGCTTGGTGGCAATGTATGTGGCTTCACGAATGCCCATGAGCTTTTATCGGCGCTTCTCCGGGCTTCTGCTCATCGTAACCTTGGCACTTCTGCTGGCGGTGCTTATTGTGGGCGCAAGGGTCAACGGCGCAAAGCGCTGGATTGGCGTTGCGGGCATCACCTTTCAGCCCTCGGAGCTGGCAAAAATCGCCGTCATTTTGTGCTTCGCAAACATGATTTGCCGCTACAAAAACGGAATGGGCACCTTCAAGCAGGGAGTTTTGCCCTTTATCCTCATAATGGGCGCAATCGTGGGACTTTTGGTTTTGGAACCCCACATTTCGGCTTCGATTATCATAATAATACTTGGTGCCATCATGATGTTTGTGGGCGGCGCAAGGCTTTTTTGGTTTATCGGCGGGATTGTGGCGGTGGGCGGACTGCTCACCCTTGCGGTCACCGTTTTACAATATTCCTCGGAGCGAATATCCGCTTGGATTAACCCCTTTGCGGACACCGGCGACACAGGCTTCCAAATCGTCCAGTCCCTTTACGCCATCGGCAGCGGCGGACTTTTCGGGCTTGGCTTGGGCAAGGGGATGCAAAAATATCTCTACCTTCCCGAGGAGCACAACGACTTCATTTTTTCCATCATTTGCGAGGAGCTGGGGCTAATCGGCGCACTGCTTATCCTTAGCCTGTTCGCACTTCTTATAATTCGGGGCTACTGGCTTGCACTTCACACAAGAGACCGTTACAGCTTTCTCGTTTGCACAGGCATAACCTCACTTTTCGCTTTGCAGGTTATCCTAAACGTGGCTGTTTGCACAAACCTTGTTCCCTGCACGGGAATTTCACTTCCGTTTTTCAGCTACGGCGGAACAGCCCTGCTGATGCAAATGGCGGAAATCGGAATTATCCTCAGCGTTTCAAGGGACATTCCAACCCAGAAAAAAGTCAAAAAGCGACCGCCACCCGGCAAAGCTTCAGCCTCAACAGACAAGAGAGGAGATACAAATCAATGAAATTTCTTTTTACCTGCGGTGGAACCGCGGGACACATAAACCCCGCGCTGGGCATTGCCCAACGTCTTAAGGCGCTTATGCCCGACAGCGAATTTCTTTTCGTGGGCGCCCAAGGCCACATGGAAACGGAGCTTGTCCCCCGGGAGGGCTTCAACATCAAAACCGTGACCATCACAAACATCAGCCGCAGTCTGAGCCTTGAGGGCTTTAAGCACAACGCAAACACGGTGAAAAACGTTATCACCTCCTCAGGCGAGGCGAAGGCGATTTTGCGTGAATTTAAGCCTGATGTGGTGCTTGGCACCGGCGGCTATGTCTGCTATCCCGTCCTTAAGGCGGCGCATTCTCTGGGCATTCCAACCCTTGTCCACGAGAGCAACGCGGTGCCCGGTCTGACCACAAAAATGCTGGGCAGCACGGCGGATAAAATTTTGGTGGGCTTTGAGGAAAGCCGCCAATATTACAAGCACAGCGAAAGAGTTATTGTAACCGGCACTCCCGTCCGTGAGGATTTTTGCCACACCAACAAAAAAGCCGCAAGGGAAGCCTTGGGGCTTGACCCCGAAAAGCCCTTGGTGGTTTCCGTTTGGGGCTCCTTGGGTGCCGCATTTATGAACAAAACCATGGTGGGCTTCATCGAAAAAGCCTTGGGCAACCCCTTCTTCGGGCTTATCCACGCCGCCGGCAAGAGCGGCTATGGTGCCATGCTCTCCGAAATGGAAAAAGAGGGCATCAAAGACGCCACAGCCCGTGGCATGGAGGTTCGTGAATACATCTACGACATGCCCCTTGTTATGGCGGCGGCTGATTTAGTCGTTTGCCGCAGTGGAGCTTCAACCTTGAGCGAGCTTGCGGTTTTGGGCAAGCCCGCAATCCTTGTTCCCTCCCCCAATGTAACAAACAACCATCAGGAGAAAAACGCCCGCGTCCTTGAAAAAGCGGGTGCCGCGGTTCTAATTCCCGAAACCGACATCACGGCGGATAAGCTTTTGGGTTCCGTCTCCCTGCTTTTGAGCCGCCCTGAAACCTTGGACGCAATGTCGGCACAAATGAAGGGCATCGGCGTTTGCGACGCCACCGAGCGCATTGCGGACATCGCAATAGCGCTGGCAAGCAAGCAAAAATAATAAGGGTGAAAACCCGGAGGGAGACGGCATGGTAACAATTGAACGCTTTGGCGAAATGCTGGATGAGCTTGCCTGCGAGCTTCCTCAAGAGTTTTATGATGAACTCAATCTTGGCGTAAACGTCCGTGAGGAGGAAAAGCTTCACCCGGAGGCACGGGAGAACGACCTCTATATTCTGGGCGAATATTTCCGCTCCCAAATCGGCTGTGGAATAGACATCTACTACGGCTCCTTCCAAAGGCTCCACGGTGAGCTTGACGAAACTCGGCTTATGGCGGAGCTTCGGGCGACCCTTCGCCACGAATTTCGCCACCATTTGGAATATCGTGCCGGTGAGCGGGGCTTGGAAAAGCAGGACGAAGCGGATTTGGACGCGTATTTGTCCCAATAAGGCATCCCCCGAGGGCAAATTATCAATCCGGGTACACTTCGCATAGAATGGCGTAAAATCCACTGTGCGGAGGGGTAAAAATGAGCATTTGGAGAGTTACGGGCGGAAAAAGCCTGCACGGCGATGTGAAAATTCACGGCGCAAAAAATGCGGTACTGCCAATTATGGCGGCGGCAATCATTACGGGCTGTGAAACGGAGCTTCTAAACTGTCCCTGTCTCAGCGATGTTGAAGCGGCGATGAATATTCTTCGCCATTTGGGCTGTAGTGCAAGGCGGGACGGCGACACGGTGAACATAGACTCCCGAGGGATGAACCGAACGGATGTTCCCCACGAGCTTATGCGGGAGATGCGCTCCTCTGTTATCTTTTTGGGCGCAATTTTGGCGCGGGCGCATCAGGCGTCTTTGTCCTATCCCGGGGGCTGTGAGCTTGGCCCACGACCCATTGATTTACATCTGGAGGCGTTGCGAAGCTTGGGCGCTGTCATTAGCGATCAGGGCGGCAGCCTTGTTTGCAGCGACAAGGGGCTTTGCGGCACCCAAATTAACCTTGCCTTCCCAAGCGTGGGAGCCACGGAAAACGCCATGCTTGCCGCCTGCGGGGCGGAGGGCGAAACCGTGATTACAAATGCCGCAAGGGAGCCTGAAATTGTCGATTTACAGGATTTTCTGATAAAACTGGGCGTTAATGTCAGGGGCGCGGGCAGCCCCACCGTCATAATTTCCGACTTCACACCAAAGCAAAATGTGGGGCACCGAATAATGACAGACCGAATTGCCTCGGCAACGGCGCTTTGCTGTGTTGCTTCGGCGGGGGGCAGTGCCTGCTTAAAAAGCGTTAGCCCCGCCCACTTCGAAACCGTCACAAGCACCCTTGAGCACATGGGCTGTGAAATTCGCCGCGGCTCAAACAGCGTTTCAATCACCGCCGACAAGCCCCTTCGGGCACCGCGACCCATTGTTACAAGACCCTATCCCGGCTTTCCAACGGACGCCCAGCCCCTGCTGATGGCGGCATGCCTTCGGGCGGAGGGAACGGCGGTGTTCACGGAAAACATTTTCGAAAATCGTTATCGCCACGCCACCGAAATGCGCCGAATGGGCGCGGATATCAGCGTTGTGGGGCGGGTCGCCATGGTGACGGGAGTCGGCGAGCTTTGCGGCGCACCGGTTACGGCAACCGACCTGCGGGGCGGGGCGGCGCTGGTTACGGCGGCGCTGGGAGCCGAGGGCGAAACTCTTGTCTACGACACGGGGCACATCGCCCGGGGCTATGAAGGCTTTGACAAAATGCTTCAGCAGCTGGGCGCTGACATAATTTACGAAAAATAAAACCAACGACAAGGGGGCACAAAGCCATGCCCACCCAAAAGAAAAAGCAAAAAAAGCAAAAGCAGGGCGGCGGCGTCATCCTTAGCTCCGTCTCCTTTATAGTCATCTGCGCCGCACTGATTTTCGGCATGAGCGTTTTTTTTCGCGTGTCGGAAATTAAGGTAAACGGCGCGGATCGCTATACAAGAGAGGACGTTATCTCCGCCTCCGGCGTCAAGGAAGGGGACAACCTTGTCTTTATCAACAGGGACGCCATCGCAAACAAAATCTCCACAAAGCTTATGTATGCAGGCGACGTCACTGTCAGCCGCAAGCTTCCCAATACGGTGATAATCGACGTTGCGGAGAGCAGCACAATCGCCTCCATCCCAACGGACTCGGGGCCTTGGCTGATAAACAAAAACTGCAAGCTTTTGGAAAAAAGCAAGGTGGCGGACACAAGCCCCCGCATCGTTGTAAAGGGCTTCACGGCGATTAAGCCCCAAGCGGGAAAAACGGTTTCCGTGAAGGATGAGGACAAAATCAAGGTCACGTATTTGAGTGAGCTTTTGTCCGCCATGGAGCGGGAAAACATGATTGCCGAGGTTTCCGTCATCGACATGAGCAACCTTGCAAACGCCGAATTTACCTATCAGGAAAAGTTTAAGGTCAAGCTGGGAAAAAAGGAAAATCTGGAGTACAAGCTCAGCCTTCTGCTGGCGGCAATCAAAAAGCTGGGCCCGGAGGAAACGGGCACCTTCGACTTATCGGAGAATAAAGAGGCTCATTTTAGCTTAGATTGATACAAATAAGCAATTCAGCTCGAAAAATTGTAAAAATAATGAATATTTAATTAGGTTCACATAATATTTTGCAAAGAACTATTGACCTAATGAGAATTTCGTTATAAAATGTAACGGATAGTTGGAATATTATGCTGAACCCTATGACTGGTTCAGATTTTTAAAAAACATGGGAGGCTATGAATATGTCGTTTCAGCTTGAAACCGGTCCCGAAAATGTGGTCACAATCAAAGTGGTCGGTGTTGGCGGCGCGGGAAACAACGTCGTTAACAGAATGGTAAGCTCCGGGACAAAAGGCGTTGAGTTTATCGCCATCAATACAGACAAGCAGGCTCTCTCCGTATCAAGTGCTACGCAAAAAATCCAAATCGGAGAAAAACTGACCCACGGTCAGGGCGCCGGCTCGGATCCCGAAATCGGTAAGCGCAGCGCAGAGGAGAGCCGCAACAATATAGCAAAAAGCTTTGAAGATGCGGATATGGTCTTTATCACCGCGGGCATGGGCGGCGGAACAGGCACAGGTGCCGCTCCCACCATCGCGGACATCGCCCGTGAATCCGGCATCCTCACCGTCGGCGTCGTCACAAAGCCCTTTAGCTTTGAAGGCAAGCGCCGCATGGATCAGGCTCAGCAGGGCATCAGCGACCTTCTTGGCAAGGTCGATTCCCTCCTTATCATCCCCAACGACCGCCTGAAATTTGCCACCGACCAAAGAGTTACATTCGCGAATGCTTTCGAAATTGCCGACGATGTTCTTCATCAGGCAGTTACCAGCATCTCCGACCTCATCAAAAACACAGGCTTCATAAACCTTGACTTCGCGGACGTTACCACCATCATGAAGGACGCGGGCTTTGCCCACATGGGCGTTGGACATGCCGCCGGCAAGGGCAAGGCGGAAGACGCCGCCCGTGCTGCCGTTGCAAGTCCCCTTATGGAAACCTCCATCGACGGCGCAAGAGGCGTCCTAATCAACATCACAGGCTCCATGGACATGGGTCTTGAAGACGTTGAAGCCGCCGCAAACCTTGTTCAAGCCGCCGCTCACCCCGAAGCAAACATCATCTTCGGCGCCACCTTCGACGACGCAATGGACGACGAAATCCGTGTTACCGTCATCGCCACCGGCTTTGACGACGGCCCCGTTCAGCACGCAGCCGACGCCGCAAAAAAAGAACGTGAGCCGGAAAAAGCCCATGGTCTGTTCTCTGCCGCCTCCGAAATGGCGGGCGCCACCACCACCAATGAGCAGCCTGCCGCCGGCAAGCCAAAAGAAGAAGACCCCTTCGACAGCATCTTCAAAATTTTCAACTCCAAATAACAACTTTGCCCAATAGTCGACGCTCCCTCTGTCATTTTTCGTGGCGGGGGGAGCGGTGCGCGTTTTAAGGAAAGCCCATGGCTGCGTCCTGCAATATGCAGCAGAAAAGGGGAGACAAACTTTGACGAAATGCCGCAAAGCGGCGCGGAGCGCCTTTAGCTTCACCAAAGACATACTGGAAATCTATTTTTCAAACCACGTTTCCCGTTCAGCGGCGGAGCTTTCCTATTTTATCACGCTTTCCATCTTCCCAACCCTCATCTGCATCTATTCAATGCTGGGCAGTCTGCTTCCAAACATCAGCCTCACCCTTTCCCAGCTTGAGGGCTTTATCCCGGCGGAAACTCTTGAAACCATCACCGACTATTTGGGCTATGTGGCGGCGCACAACAACAGCACCATGCTCACAGCGGGCATAATCGGTATGGCAACCACCTCCGCCGCCGCCTTTCGCTCCATCCACAACATCATGGGCGACATTCAGGGCGTCTCCCGTTTTCGGGGCATTTTCGCCTTGGCTTTCAGCTTCATCTTTTCCCTGTTTCTCATGGCGGCAATCTATTTCGGCGTTATTGTCATGATTACGGGCAATTGGCTCCTGACCCGCTTGGCAAGCATTTTTCCAAAGGTTGCCCATCTGTTTTTCTGGCCTTGGCTGCGATTTCCGCTGCTGCTCCTTATTTTTGCCTTGGTGCTTTACGGGCTTTACCGCATCACGGCTCCAAAGCAAACGGGGCAGGTGTTTTTCCCGGGCGCAATCATCGGTGCCGTGGTTTTTGTGGGCGTCAGCATTCTGTTTTCTTGGTTCATCAGCATTTCCACCCGTTACCCCTTGGTTTACGGCTCCCTTGCCTCCATCATCATCTTCATGCTTTGGATGTACATCTGCGGCACCATCCTCATTATGGGCAACGCCGTAAATGTTGTTATCCGCCGCCGAAAAATGGTTTTGGGCTAATAAAAACAAAAAAATACAGCACTCCGATTTAATCAGTCGGAGTGCTTTTTAATTTCCCGGGCAAAAAGTGAAGCCCAAAGTGGGCTTCGGCTCTTGACTTATGTAGAGAATAAACAGAAAATGTTTGTAAAAACAGGGATTATTAAGTAAATTCGTTGACTTTATGCCCCTGTGTGCTTATAATAAAATGTGTATATTTGTGGAAATAAGGGAAAACCTATCCTTTTTTTAAATAAAAAACACGATAATAGTTGAGTTTTCAGCAAATCCTTCCATTTGAGCGCCAAGCGCCTAATGAAACAATTGCAAGGAGTACACATGATGAGCACAACAACTGACAGAACATCCAATAACGAGCCTCCGAATTTGTCGAAAATCACGGGGGGGGGGTGTTAGAATGCCATCTATAAAAACAATTTTGGTGGTTGACGACAACCTTGTCAACAGGGCAATTTTGTCAAAAATCTTATCAGGCAAATACAAGGTGCTTGAGGCGGAGAACGGACAGGCGGCACTGGAGCTGCTATCTCGTCGCAAAAACGAGATTGCGGCGCTTATGCTGGACCTTGTCATGCCCGTAATGGATGGCTACGAGGTCTTGGAGCGCATCAAAGTTAACGACCGCTTGGGAAACCTTCCCATCATCGTTACAACGGGCAGTAACAACAACGAGGACGAAAGAAAGGCGCTTTCCTTGGGCGCTTGGGACTTTGTCTCAAAGCCCTATGACGCCCAAATCATAATGTTCCGTCTTGAAAACGCCATTGAGCGAAGCCAGCTTTCCGCGCTTAAGGAGCTAAAATACCTCTCGGAATATGACGCCCTTACCGGAATCTACAACAAGGCGAAATTTTTTAAAGCGACCCGCGAAATGTTGGATGCGAGCCGTGGCGAAAGTTTTGCCTTTCTTCGTTTTGATGTGGACCGTTTTCAGCTTATCAATTCCTTTTTCGGCGCGGGCGAGGGGGACAAGCTTCTCATCTACATCGCGGAAAACATGGCGAAGGATGCAAAAAAATGCTCCAAGGCATGCTATGGAAGGATGGACTCCGATATTGTGGCGCTGTGCGTGCCCTATGAGCGGGAGCTGGTGGAGGGCATGGTGCTCCAATCCAAAAACACCCTTGCCCAGTTTAACCTCAACTATGACATTGTCCCCTCTGTGGGAATTTACATCATCGACGACCCCGACATCCCTATTGAGGAAATGTACAACCGTGCCACCCTTGCCGCAAAAACCTGCAAGGGGAACTATGTGGACTTTTTTGCCTATTACGACGAGAGCATGAGCGTGGCGCTGACAGCCGAGCAGGAAATCACAAACGACATGAATTTCGCCTTGGAAAACGGGCAGTTCCAAATTTATCTTCAACCCCAATACAACATCCACACAAATCTTCCCTGCGGGGCGGAGGCGCTGGTGCGCTGGCTGCACCCCACAAAGGGCATGCTTTCTCCCGACCAATTCATCCCCATTTTTGAGCGCAACGGCTTTATAACAAAGCTTGACTATTACGTTTGGGAGCAGGCGTGCAAATGCCTGCGCAGCCGCATCGACAGGGAAATTCAGCCCTACCCCATCTCCGTAAACGTCTCCCGAGTGAACGTCTATAACCCCAATTTAGTCGAAAACCTGCTGGAGCTTACGGAGCGTTACGGGCTGGAACCCGCCATGCTCAATTTGGAGCTTACCGAAAGCGCCTACACGGACAACCCCGCCGCCATGAAAAAAGTGATGAAACAGCTCCAAAGCCACGGCTTCACCATTATGATGGACGACTTTGGCAGTGGCTATTCCTCACTTTCCCTTCTAAAAGACATCGAAATCGACATCCTTAAAATCGACATGCGCTTTTTGTCCGTCACCGATCTGCCGGGCAGGGGCGAAAACATTGTTGCCTCCGTTATTCGCATGGCACAATGGCTGAACATCCCCGTCATTGCCGAGGGGGCGGAAACCGCGGAGCAGGTGGAGTTTTTAAGAAGCGTGGGTTGCGACTTTGTCCAAGGCTTTTATTTCGCGAAACCCATGCCCGTTGAGGAATATGAAAAGCTTTGCCTCAGCATTTCCTTCGATGAAAAAATCCTTAACGCGAAAAAACCCGGCAATTACCGCTATGACGAATTGTTCGCCTCGGAGCCTCATTCCAAGGCGCTGTTCAACAATGCCCTTCAGGCGTCGGTCATCTACGAATTCGCGGACGACAGATTTGAGCCAATCCGAGTGAACGAGGCATATTTTGCCCTTTTTGGCCACAGCGACATGACGGAAAAATCCACAAATGTTATTGAGCTTATCGCCCCCGAATACAGGGAGCCTCTGCTAAACGCCTTCCGTAGCTGCGCAAAAACCCATTTGGTAACGGAATGCGAATACCAGCGCAACTACGCTGTGGGAAAGCCCCTTTGGATTCAGATTAGGCTGCGCTATGCCGCCATGGTGGGCGACAAGCACATCATCATCGGAGAGCTGACCGACATCAGCCTGCGTCGGGAAATTGCCTCCGAGCTTCAAAAATACAAGGCGTCTTGGATTGACCGAAGTCAGGGCACACACACCATCCTCATTGTGGACGACGCCGCCGTCAACCGCGCGGTTTTGGAAAAAATATTGCAGGGAAAATTCATCTTCCTTGAAGCGGAAAACGGTGAGGAAGCTCTCAAAATTCTGCGGGAAAATCCAAACAAAATCGACCTTATCCTTTTGGATATCAGCATGCCGGTTATGGACGGAAAGGAATTTCTCAAATACAAGAAAAGCTCCCCGGAGCTGGACGGAATTCCCGTCATTATGGCAACGGCGGACGACAGCCCGGAGCAGCAGGCGGAAACCTTTTCCTTGGGCGCCAACGACTATATCATCAAGCCCTTTGTGCCCGCGGTGGTCACTCGAAGGGTCAATAACGTTTTGGAGTCCAATTACCGTTTTCAGGAGATGGTGCGGGAATACAACACCATGTCCGAGCAGGTGAAAACCGATTTAATGACGGGACTGATAAATCGGGTCAGCGCCGAGGAAATGATTACTCAGCGCCTTAAAAGCCCTATGGGCACCGACGTTATGGTGATGCTGGATATTGACAACTTCAAGCAAATCAACGATAACCGTGGTCACGATTACGGCGACAGGGTCATTTGCGCCGTTGCCGAAAAGCTCCGTCTCCACTTCCGAAAGGAAGACGTAATCGCTCGCATGGGCGGGGATGAATTCGCCATCTTTATCCAAAATATCCCCGAAGTGAACCTAATCGAAAAGAAAGCCCATCAGCTTTGCGAGAGCATAACAGACATCGAAATTGACGGCGAAAACGCCGAAATAAGCTGTTCTGTGGGCATTGCCGTTTCCACGGAGGAGGAGCATTCCTTCGGAACCCTTTACCAAAACTCGGACAAGGCTCTTTACAGCGCAAAGTGCCGTGGCAGAAACATCGTTTGCATCTATGGCGAGGAGTCGGCGGCAACCTCCATCAGCAAATGGATTAACGACGCGGAAAGTGTCCTAAACACCATTAACGACAGCATTTATGCCTGCGACAGGGACAGCTATGAGCTGATTTATGCCAACGACAGCCTTTGCAAATTTGTGGGCGCCACCAAGGAAGCATGCAAGGGCAAAAAATGCTATGAGATTTTAATGCACAAAACGGCGCCCTGCAGCTTTTGCCCCTTGGACAAAATATCTGAGGAGCGGGTCTACACACGTCTGTTCAAGTTTCCGGGCAGAAAGGAAACTTTCATGATGCGGGGAAAAAACGTGAACCGCAACGGAACAATCGTCCATTTGGAAGTGGCTGTGGACGTGACAGAGGTTGAAAATATGGAGCTGCGTCTGAAGGAGGAGATTGACAAATGACTGAAAACAGGCATTCAAGCACCATGGAAACAGCCGGTGAGGTTTTGAAATGCTGCGGAATTCAGTACTGGACATATTACCCCGCGGACGACAGCGCCCTGCCGGGGCTCAACGCAATGGCGGGACCGGAAAGCTCAAGCACCATCAAAAACTATCCCCAAGCTCTGCTGGATAGCGGCTTTATCAGCCCTAACAGCGCCCAAGAATGGCTGGAAATTCATCAGCGAATTAAGCAAGGCGAAAGAGATATTGTCAGCGAAATAAAAGTTGTGGAGCAGGGGACTCCTGTTTGGAAAAAAGTCCAATATCACAGCTCCTTTGACGAAAATGGCAAGCTGCTGAGCAGCTTGGGCATTGCTGAAAACATCAGCAGCTACAAGAGCTTGGCGGAAAACTATGCCAAAGCGGCAAAGCAATGCGGCGTCACCATTTGGATGCTGGACATCCCAAAGCGCACCATCTATGACCTTAACAACGCCACCCACATGAAGATTTTTGACACACTCACCATCATCCCCAATGTCCCGGAGGCGTTTGCGGAGCCGGAGAGCGCCCTCTATGCCGAGGATTATCCCGCACTGTACGAAATGTTCGACAAGGTCTACGCCGGAGAAAAAACAGCCTCCAGCGTGGGACGTTGGTGGAATGAGGAACACGACAACTGGTGGTGGTATGAGATTTCCTATACCTCCATTTTTGGCGAGGACGGAAAGCCCCTGCGCGCAATCGGAACCGCCATCGAAATAACAGAGCGGGTTCGCTTGGAGGAGCGTTACGAGGAGGAGCTTCAATGGCGGAAGGTACACAATCGTGATGTGCTTGGCTCCTTTAAGCTTAACCTTAGCGAAAATATTTGCGAGGATGGGCAAAGTGAGCTGCCCTTCATTCTCTCCTTTCAGGGCAGGGGCACAGTTGACGACTTTTTTGCCAACGAATACGCCGCCCATGTGGAGGAAAAAACCTTGGAGGAATACAAAAAAACCTTCAATCGGGAAAATCTCCTTCGCGTCTATCACAGCGGCAAGGTCAGCGTAGCTCAGGAGAGCTACATGAGCTTTGAAGAAAACAAGGTGCTTTGGGTAAAGGTGGAGCTGGACATGTTCCTTAACCCAAAAAACAACGATGTGGAGGCATACATCTATGCCACGGACATCGACCAGAAAAAGACGGCGCAGGCGCTTGTGGACAGCGTTGTGGATTTGGATTACGACTTTTTGGGGCTTCTTGACCCCATTGCCAACAGCTACACCATTTTTTCCAAAACAAGGGGCAAAACCCCGCTGCCACCCTTCTACACCAGCAACTACAAGGACGAGGTGGAGCGCTATAACAGAGAATTCGTGGCGGATGAGGATATCGAGCGAAACATCTTCGAGATGAGCTATGAAAATCTGTTTGAGCAACTGGAAAACCAAGACGTCTATACAATTTATTGCGGAATAAAGGAGCTTGACGGCAGCATCAGCCGTAAAAAACTGCAATTTTCCTATTTGGACAAACCACGGTGGAAAATCATCATCACAAGAACGGATATCACCCAGCTATATAACGAAGAACAGCGCAAAAATCAGGCGCTGAGGGACGCTCTTTTGGCGGCACAGCAGGCAAAC
>JAVVZC010000004.1:0-28231 GCA_036650755.1 Oscillospiraceae bacterium | reverse complement strand
CCGATGATGTATTGGAGGGAGCGTTGACCGGGGACGCCGCTTGACGCCTGCTGACCCACGCCGGTTACGAAAAGCAGGGGATAGCCACTGCGCAAATTAAGCAGCTTGCCAATTTCCTGTGAGGCGTAGACAAGCTCGATTGTACGGTGGACATTTACAAACTCAATGCTGTATTTTTCCTTTAGCAGAGCCAAAAGAGAAACATCGTCCATGTTTTCGTTAAGAAGGAAGGAATAGCTTTCGGGGAAACGGTCAAATTCCAAGGAAATTGGCTCGCCGTCCGCAAAGCGAAGGCGCTCCAAAACCACAACCTTTGAGCTGTAGGGGATGTTAAGCTGACGGACATCGTCGTCATTTGGGGTTTCAAGACCCATGCGAATGACCTTTGCGCCGGGGCTACGGCCCATTTCCAGACAGGCTTGGGTAAAGCTGGTGGCAAGGGACAAATCCCGCGCCATTTTTTTCTTGCCCACAAAGGTGCCCTTGCCCTGCTTGCTGATGATAAGGTTTTCCTTGGCAAGCTCCTTAAGCGCTGTGCGCACCGTGATGCGGCTAACGCCGTAAATCTCGCTGATTTCCTGCTCGGGCGGCAGGCGGCTGCCCTCAACAAGGTCACCGGATTGAATTCGCTTGCTCAAATCCATAACAAGTTGCTTGTACAGGGGCATCGCCAGCTGGTCATCTAGCTTCAAAAATAATCCCGCCTTACTTTTTATTTGTTGGAGCATCGGAAATAATGCACAAAAGGCAGAGGAAAAATTGAAAAAACTGCCTAAGTGTGTCAATTGCTATTTGTATTATAGCATGTTATTGTCAAAAAGAATAGTTTTTCTGCTTGACGTTCATTTACTGGAATGGTATTATTACGTTATATAACAATATAACATTTGTCGCAAAAATTCAAGAGGCAAATATGAATTCTAGGAGGGTCACATATGTGGACCAAAGAAATGTTTGGAGTTGAAAAACCGATTATCGCGCTGCTGCACCTTCGCGCGCTGCCCGGAGATCCCCTTTTTGAGGGTGACATGGAAAACGTAATTGAACGGGCGAAGCGGGATTTAATCGCTTTGCAGGACGGCGGAGTGGACGGCGTTCTAATCGCAAACGAGTTCAGCCTGCCCTATCAGCCCAAGGCGGATTACGTTACAGTTGGCGCAATGGGCTACATCGTTGGCCGGCTCAAGGAAATTTTGCGTGTTCCCTTTGGCGTGAACGTGGTCATAAACCCACTGGCAAGCTTGGACCTTGCCGCCGCCACAGGCGCAAACTTTATCCGCAGTGCCTTTACGGGCACCTACATGGGTGAAAACGGCGTCATCTCCACCGATGTTGCCGCCACCATCAGAAGAAAAAAAGAGCTGGGACTTGACAAGCTTCGCCTGCTGTTCAAGGTGAACCCCGAGTCCGACGCCTATCTTGTACCCCGGGACATCAAAACCGTTGCAAAATCCATCATTTTCCACTGCGCCCCCGACGCACTCTGCGTTTCCGGCGCTTCGGCGGGAAGTGAAACCAGCACAGACTTTATGGCGGGTGTCCGTGACGTTGCGGGCGACGTCCCCGTTTTCTGCAACACGGGCGTGAACGCAAAAACAGCCATCGAAAAGCTTTCAAATTCCGACGGTGCCTGCGTTGGCACCACCTTCAAATATGACGGCAAGTTCGAAAACGACGTTGACCCCAAGCGCGTTACAGAGCTTATGAACATTGTGAAGGAATTCCGCAAAACTCTTTAGAATTCAGGAGGAAATCGCCGTGCCAAAGTTTTACATGGGAATTGATATCGGCACAAACGAAACCAAGGGCGTCCTGACAGATGAAGCCCATGAGCCCTTGTGCAGCTTCGCCCTTGCCCACACAATTGATAATCCCAAGCCCAACTTTTTCGAGCAGGACGCGGAAAAAATTTGGTGGGGCGATTTTTGCAAGGTTTCCCGTGGGCTGCTCAAAAAAAGCGGCGTAGCGGCGGAGCAGATTGCCGCCGTTGGAGCCTCCGTTATGGGCTGTGACTGCCTTCCCGTGGACGAAAACTGCCACCCACTGCGCCCTGCCATCCTCTACGGCATCGACGCCCGCAGTCAGGACGAAATTTTGGAGCTGACGGAGCTTTTTGGCGAGGAGGGCGTTAATGCCCGCTTCGGGCACCCCCTTTGCTCCGACGATGTGGCGACAAAAATCCTCTGGCTCAAAAACAAGGAGCCGGAAATCCACCAAAAAGCCCACAAAATCCTTACAGGCTCCTCCTATATCGCGGCGAAGCTTACGGACAATTACGTTATCGACCAGTTTCTTGCCAAGGCGGCGTTCCGCCCCCTCTATCGGGAGGACGGCAGTATTGACGAAGAAGCCTGCGGGCTTTTTTGCAAGCCAAGTCAGCTGGCGGAATGCAAAACCGTTACGGAGCTTGCAGGCGTCGTAACAAAAAAAGCGGCGGCGGAAACGGGGCTTGCCCCCGGCACCCCGGTTATCACCGGCACAGGTGACTCCACGGCGGAGGCGATTAGCGTCGGCATTGTTGAAACAGGGGATTTGATGTTCCAATTCGGCTCCTCGCTGTTTTTCTATTGCTGCTCCGACCACATGATAACAGACCCCCGAATTCACGGCGGAAACTTCACAGTTCCCGACACCTTTAGCGTTTCCGGCGGCACAAACGCCGCGGGCACCCTAATTCGCTGGCTTCGGGACAACTTTTTCCAAGACTTTATGTCCGAGGAAGCAATGGGCGGCGAAAACGCCTATGCCGCAATGGCAAAAACCCTTCCGCCCTCCGCTGAGGGACTGATTATCCTGCCATATTTTGCGGGGGAGCGAAGCCCCATAAACGACCCCCGAGCAAAGGGCATGATTTTTGGGCTTACAACGGAGCACAAAAGGGAGCACATCTACAGAGCCGCTCTTGAAGCCGTTGGCTTTTCCGTCAATCAAAACCTAAAGCTGATTGAGGACGTGGGGCTTGCAACAAAAACCATTACAGCCGTTGGCGGCGGCACCAAAAATACGGAGTGGATGCAGCTTGTCGCCGACATAACAGGCAAGGAAATTCGGGTTCCCGCTGTCAGTATCGGCGCTTGCTTCGGCGATGCGCTGATGGCGGCAATGGGCGTGGGCGACATCGAAAGCTTCGCTAAACTCAAAAAAATCATCCGCCCCGGCTATTGCAAAACCCCCAATGGGGAGCTTTCCGAAATGTACGAAAACAAGCAAAAAATTTATGACGAGCTGTACACTGCTACAAAGCATTTAATGTATAAGCTTTAAAAGGGGCGAGGGTTTTGCGCTTTCAGGGTAAGGGCTTCGCAGTCGTGTTTATGATTGCAAGCGCCCTGCTATTTTCGGCAATGCAAATGAGCTCAAGCCTTTGCGCCTCCATTCCGCCCATGGAGCAGCTCTTTTTCCGCAATGTTGCAAGCATTTTAATGTATCTTTGCATCAGAAAAAAAGGCATTTCCTTTGTGGGCACAAAAAAACAACAGCCTGCACTTTTCGCTTGGTCAATCTGCGGAGCCATGAGCGTTTTCTTTCTCTATTTTGCCGCCGGCTTCGGGGATCAGGCGGGGCTTACCATAATCGCCCGCACCTCCGGCTTTATGGTCGTTATTTTCGCCGCGGTGTTCCTAAAGGAAAAGGTGGCAAAGGTTCAATACCTTGCCGTGGTGCTTGCTTTTTTGGGCGCCGCCATGACAGCCTCGCCCTCCGGCGGCAGTGGCATTGGGGGAAACCCGACGGCACTTGTGCTTGCCTTTGCTTCCGCCACGTTCAGCGCCTTGGCTTCCCTGTTTTTGGGGCTTTTGAAAAACAAGGTGCATGCTCTCACCGTGGCAATCCATTTTTCCCTTGTGAGCCTTGTAATTTCCTTTCCCTTTGTGCTTTTTGACTTTGTCATGCCCCAGGGACCCCAATGGATTTTTTTGGCGCTTATCGGAATTTTCGGCGGCTTGGGGCAGATTACCCAAATGATGTCCTTTGAGCGGGCGCCAATCAACGAGACAAACGTTTTTGGCTATTCGGGGATAATTTTTTCCATGGCGCTGGGCGCAATCTTTATGCACGAATCCCTAAGCTTTGGCGCTGTTGCAGGCGGCGGGATTGTAATTTTGGCATCACTTTGGAGCTATTGGTCGGAAAACCGTGCCGCAAGGCGGCAGTTAATTAAGGAGAATTAGAAAAATGACAGAGCGTTTGGAAAAAGTTCTCGCCTACATCGACGAGCACAGCGATGAATATTTAAACCTTTTGCTTGACCTTCTCCATCAGCCCAGCATCGCCGCCAGCGGCGAGGGCATCCGTGAAATGATTGAGCTGGTTCAGGAAAAAATGCGCGGCGTTGGCGTAACGCCGGAGCTTGTCCCCACAAAGGGAAATCCGGTTATCTATGCGGAGCTTAAGGGCGAGTCCCCCCGAATTTACGGCTGCTACGACCACTATGACGTTCAGCCCGTTGACCCCATCGAGCTTTGGGACTCTGACCCCTTCGCCGCGGAAATCCGTGAGGGCGTTATCTATGCCCGTGGCGTTGCGGACAACAAGGACGGACTTGCCACAAGACTTTGCGTCATCGACGCTTGGATGAAAACCTATGGCAAGCTGCCCTGCGGCATGAAGCTGATTTTTGAGGGCGAGGAGGAAATCGGTTCTCCAAACCTTGAATATTTTGCCGAAAACAACCCGGAAAAGCTGCTCTGCGACGGCTATGTCTGGGAGGGCGGCGAAAAAGAGGAGGGCGGCCCCTGCGAAATCACAATGGGAGTTAAGGGTCTGCTCTACGTCCACCTCAAGGTAAAAACCTCACCCCGGGACGCCCATTCAATGTACGCCGCAATTTCTCCAAACCCGGCTTGGCGACTTGTTTTGGCGCTTGCCTCCATAAAGGACGCAGAGGGAAACATTCTTATCGACGGCTTTTACGACGATATTATTCCCCCCACCGCCGAGGAGCTTGCAACTCTTGCCGACGACCCCTTTGACATGGAGGGCACTCGGGAATATTTGGGAATTGAGCACTATATTGGCAAGGAAGAAAAGCAGGAGCTTTTGGAAAAGCTTTATTTCAAGCCCACCTTTAATATCTGCGGCATAAAATCGGGATTTTTGGGCGAGGGCTCAAAAACAGTTCTCCCCGGCGAAGCCTCCGCAAAAGCGGATATTCGCCTTGTGCCCGGCATGGACCCGAAAAAAATATTTGACCTTATCCGTGCCCATTTGGACAAAAACGGCTTCACCGATGTTGAGCTTATTTGGGACAGCGGCGAGCCCGCCTTCCGCTCCGACCTGAACGCCCCCTTTACAAAGGCTGTGGTGAACGCCTGCACAAAGCTTTATAACAGACCCGTGGCGCTAAAGCTTACAAGCGGCGGAACAAGCCCCATGCACGCCTTCTGCCAAAAGGAAAATATCCCCGCAGGCATGTTCGGCGCAAGCTCTGCCGCCGCAAATATCCACGCTCCAAACGAGCACCTCTCCGTGAAGGCTTTTATCGAGATGATTAAAATAAACGCCGCCGTCATGGACGAATTATCAGCTTATTAAAACTGAAAAAAGTTTTGATATAGAAAAAAACATATTGTTGAAGGGATGAAAACAATGAAAAAGCAAATCGCAAAGGTTCTTGCAGGCGTTTTGGCTCTGTCCATGCTGACAGCATGCGCTCCCAAAACCAATGCACCGGCTGACCCCGAGGGCTCAAAGGCACCCGTAGTCGCCACAGACGACCAGGTTCTGACCATCGGACTTGCCGCCGACCCCCAAACCGTTGACCCCCAAGCACTTCTCTCGGGAGCCACCACAGCAGTTATCGCAAACCTGTACAGCCGTCTGCTGACCCGTGACGACGACATGAAAATCCAAAAGGACCTTGTCACAGATTATAAAATCCTTGACGACACCACTTGGACTTTCACCCTTCGTGAGGATGCAAAATTCCACGATGGCACAAAGCTAACTGCAAATGACGTCAAGTTTTCCATTGAGCGCGCCGCAAAGGACGACACTCTAATGGAATATCCCCACTGGAAAAACGTGAAGCAGGTTGACGTTATTGACGACTACCACTTCAACATCATCACCCACGAGCCCTACCCCGCACTTGAAGCTCTGCTCTCCAAGTCCGGCGGCGACATTCTTCCCAAAGCCTACATCGAAGAAGTTGGCATGGACGGCTTTTTGAAAGCCCCCATCGGCAGCGGCCCCTATAAATTCGTCAGCTATGTTAAGGACGAGAGCATGATAATGGAGCCCAACATGGACTACTATGGCGAAGTTAACAAATCTTGGAAGCAGGTAGTTTTCCGCGTTATCCCCGAAGCTTCAACTCGGGTTGGCGAGCTGCTTTCCGGCGGCGTTGACATCATCAACAACGTTTCCCCCAACGAGTGGGATCGCATTAACGGCAACGAAGGCACATCAGTTCAGCAGGGCGAGGGAACTCGTTGCTACATGCTGGGCATGAAGTGCAGCGAAGGCAACGAAACCGCCGATGTTCGTGTCCGTCAGGCAATCGACTATGCAATTGACGACAAGCTGATTGTTGACCAAGTTCTCCGCGGAGCGGGCACACCCACTCTGACCCGTGTTGCCCCCGGCGTTGTGGGCATTGACGAGAGCCTTTACGGCAAGTACAATTACGATGTTGAAAAGGCAAAAGCACTGCTAAAGGAAGCCGGCTACGAGAATGGCTTTGAACTCACTCTTGAAGGCCCCAACGGCCGCTACACCATGGACGGCGACATCTGCCAAGTTATTGCTTCCATGCTGGGCGAGGTTGGCATCAAGGTTGACCTGAAGCTCTATGACTCCACCACCTATGTAAATATCCTCAGCCCCCGCAAGTTCACAGACGCCGCAATGTATTGCTTCGGCGATAACTTCTTTGACGGCATCTATGCAATCGCCTGCTACACCCCCGATTTCTCCATGGGCGAAACCGACTACAACAACCCCGAGGTTAACGAGCTTTACAGCTCCGCAATGGCAAACATGAATTTGGACGAGCGTATCGGACAAATCCAAAAGGCACAGCAAATTGCGGCAGTTGAAGTTCCCTATGCAAACATTCTGAACCTGAAAATCGCCTACGGCGTTCGTGACGGCATCCAATTTGCCGGTCGCTTGGACGAGGTTTTCAACCTGAACACCATTACCCTCGCAAAGTAAGAAACCCCGCTTTGTAAAATTGCAAAGCAAATCTGCCGGTGCGGGCAGACCCAAAAAAGGTCTGCCCGACACCGGTAAAACAGTATTATTGTTAATTGTGTGAAGAACACAGGGAGGCTGCTATGGGAAAATACATACTTAAACGGTTGCTGGAAACAATCCCGGTGCTGTTCATCATTACAATCGTGGTATTCTTTTTGGTCCGTGTTTCCGGCGACCCCGTTAACACAATGCTCCCCCCCGACGCCCCCCCGGAGGCAAAGGAGGAGCTTCGTGAAGCTCTCGGTTTAAACAAGCCAATGATCGAGCAGTACGGCATTTTTCTAAGTGACCTTGCCCACGGACGTTTCGGAACAAGTCTCCGTTACGGTCAGGAGGCAGGCGAGGTCGTCATGGAAAAATTACCCGCCACACTTCAGCTCGCAACAATATCACTTATCGTTTCCATGGTTTTGGGCATTGTTTTGGGGGTGCTTTGCGCCACCTTTAAGGACAAGCCCTTGGACGTTTTCTTCAACAGCTTATCGGTTGTGGGGCAGGCGATGCCAAGCTTTTGGATTGGCATAATGCTAATCCTGCTCTTTGGCGTAACCCTTCACTGGCTGCCCGTTTCGGGCAGGGGAGGCTGGCAAAATCTGGTGCTCCCCGTTGCAACTCTTTCCATCGTCACCTCGGCTCAGATTGTGCCCTTGGTGCGCTCAAGCATGCTTGAAATAATGCACGAGGATTACATCAGAACCGCAAAAAGCAAGGGGCTTCGTGAGCGGGTCATCATTTACCGCCACGCTTTCAAAAACGCCCTGATCCCCGTTGTAACCATTATGGCGCTTCAGGTTCCAAACCTTGTGGGCGGCTCCCTTATCACGGAAACCGTTTTCGCATGGCCGGGGCTTGGACAGCTTTTAATCCAATGTATAAACGGGCGGGACATGTGCGTGGTTCAAGCCTGCGTGGTTTTCATATCACTGATTACAATTTTGGCAAACCTTGCCGCCGACGTGCTCTATGCAGTTATCGACCCGCGTATCCGATACTAGGAGGGGAGAAGGAACATGAAAAAGCAAAAGCAAAATACTTCCGGTCTTATCCCCGACAGAGGAATAAAAAAATGGGCGAAGCTGCTTCTAAAAAGCCCAATGGGCACTGTGGGGCTTGGAATAATAATCCTTGTTCTGTTTTCCTCAATTTTCGCGGAATTTTTGTCCCCCTATGACCCAAACAAAATCATGATGCAGGATATGCTGTTGCCTCCCGCTTGGAGCGCCGGCGGTTCCATGGCACACTTTTTGGGAACGGACAGCCTTGGGCGTGATGTTCTCACCCGCTGTATCTACGGCGCCCGAATTTCACTTTTGGTGGGCGTTTGCTCCGTTATCGTCGCCGGCGCAATCGGCACTGTTTTGGGGCTGATTTCCGGCTATTTCGGCGGCTGGGCAGACCGCATTATCATGCGTGTTGCCGACGCTTTTCACGCCATTCCAAGAATTTTGCTTGCAATGGTGGTGCTTTTCGTCGTGGGACCCAGCGTCACAACTCTGATTTTGGTAATCGGCGTCACCAACTGGGTTTCCTATGCGCGGCTTATCCGAAGCGAGGTTTTGAGCCTTAAGGAAAAGGAATTTGTAAAGGCGAGCCGCACAATCGGCACCTCCCACGCAAGCATAATCCTTCACCACATTTTGCCAAACGTGGCGTCACAATTTATCGTAATTTCCACAATTTCCGTGGCGGGCAGCATAATAATCGAGGCGGCGATGAGCTTTCTCGGGCTGGGCATAAATCCCCCCGCAATTTCTTGGGGCGTAATGCTTGCAACCGGGCGGGACTACCTTGCAACCAACTGGTGGATTTGCACCTTCCCCGGCGTTGCAATAACAATAACGGTGCTGGGCATCATGTTCCTTGGCAACTGGCTTCGTGACGTGCTGGACCCGAAAAATCAGGGAATTCGCTAGGAGGTGAAGTTTTTTGAACGGAGAAAAAGTTCTGGATGTGCAAAATCTATCAATCAGCTTCAAAACCCAAAACAGCTGTCTTTCCGCCGTTGAGGGGCTAAACTTCCACGTTGACAAGGGCGAAGTCTTGGGCATTGTGGGCGAATCCGGCTGCGGAAAAAGCATCAGCTCCCTTGCTGTTATGGATTTAATCGAAGCCCCCGGCTTTTACAGCGCGGACGCCATCATGTTCCGGGGCGAGGACATTTCAAAGCTTGACAAGGAAGCCCACCGCAAGCTTCGTGGCAGCGGAATGGCAATGATTTTTCAGGAGCCGCTGACCTCACTTAACCCTCTGCTTACTGTTGGCAAGCAGGTTTCGGAGCAAATAAAAGAGCATACCCCGGGCATTTCAAAAAAGGAATGCAAGGAGCGGAGCATCGAAATGCTTCGCAAAACGGGCATCCCCGACCCGGTGGGCGCCTTCAAAAACTACCCCGCCTTTCTAAGCGGCGGAATGCGTCAGCGGGTGATGATTGCAATTGCCCTTGCCTGCAACCCGGCACTGCTGATTGCGGACGAACCAACAACAGCCTTGGACGTTACAATCCAAGCCCAGATTTTGCATTTGATGAAAAATCTGCAAAAGGAATTTGACACCGCCATAATGTTCATCACCCACGATTTGGGCGTTATCGCCGAAACGGCGGACAGAGTAATGGTCATGTACGCCGGGCAAATTGTGGAGGAGGCGCAGGTTATGGACATTTTCCATAATCCCCAACACCCCTACACTCGGGGGCTTCTCAACAGCACAATCAAGGTTCAGGAGCAAAATGACAGGCTGGAAACCATCGAAGGCGTGGTGCCCACCCTTGCGAAAATGCCCAAGGGCTGTCGCTTTGCGCCCCGTTGCCCCCTTGCAAGCGAAAAATGCAGAGCTTCAATGCCGGAGCTTACAAAGGCAGGCGAGGGTCACCTCGTCCGTTGCTTCCAAGCGGAAAAAGGAGGGGCAAGCCATGAGTAACGAATACCTCTTGGAGGTAAATCAGCTTAAAACCTATTTCAATAACGGTCACGGCTTGGGCAAAAACAAAAAAGCCCTAAAGGCAGTGGACGGCATCAGCTTTAAGCTTAAGCACGGCGAAACCCTTGGAATTGTTGGGGAGTCCGGCTGTGGAAAATCAACGGCGGGCAACACCATCATTCGGCTTTTGGAGCCAACAGAGGGCGAAATAATTTTTGAGGGACGGGACATTGCAAAGCTTTCCGACAAGGAGCTGCGCCCCCTGCGAAAAGACATACAAATGATTTTCCAAGACCCGGTGTCCTCACTAAACCCCCGTATGCGTGTGAAAAACATCATCGCGGAGCCGCTGGTCACCCACAAAATCTGCAAAAAAGCAGAGCTGGAGGAGGAAGTTTTCCGCCTTATGGATGTGGTTGGTTTGCCCCGTGAATATGCGGACCGCTACCCCCACGAATTTTCCGGCGGACAGCGTCAGCGCATCGGAATTGCAAGGGCGCTTGCCCTAAAGCCAAAGCTCATCATCTGCGACGAGCCTGTTTCCGCTCTTGACGTTTCAATTCAGGCGCAAATTTTAAACTTGCTGGCGAAGCTTCAAAAGGATTTTGGGCTTGCCTATATTTTCATCGCCCACGGTCTGCCAACGGTGAAGCACATAAGCAACCGAGTTGCCGTAATGTACCTTGGAAAAATCGTTGAAATGGCGACAAAGGAGCAGATTTTCAGCTCCCCCATGCACCCCTATTCCGTGGGGCTGATGTCGGCTGTGCCCATCCCCGACCCAATTTACAGAAACGACGACGACAAGGCGCTTTTGGAGGGCGACATGCCAAGCCCCACAAATCTGCCCGAGGGCTGTCGCTTTCATCCCCGCTGTAAGTTTTGCCGTGAGCTCTGCAAAAGCGAAGCGCCGGAGCTGAGGGATATGGGCGAAGGGCACATGGTCGCCTGCCATTTCCCCTTGGAAAACGCCGAAGGATTGTTCAAATAAGGAGCGGGAGCAATGGAAAACACAAGAATGAAAAAGGTTTTGGAGCGGATGGAGGAGCGGGGCATAGACGCCCTTTTCCTCTGCCCCTCCTCAAACATGAGCTATATTTTGGGCAGTAGCCCAATAATCGACGAGCGCCTGTATCTGCTGGTTTTGGCGCCCGAAAAGGAACCCTTCATCATCGCAAACGCTCTTTACGAGCCTCAGGTTTCGGAGCTTAAAATCCCCGACGCCTATTATTGGCGGGACGGGGAGGACCCCTACCCACTGCTTCAGCGGCAACTGAACGCCCGTGAAATTCACCCCCGCCGCGCCGCCGTTGACAGCAGTATGCAGGCAAGATTTTTCATGCCTCTGACAAGGCTTTTGCCCGACACCCACTTCGTTTCCGCGGAGGAAATCATAAACGCCCTCCGAGTTTTCAAGGACGAAGCCGAGGGCGCCGCCCTTCGTGAAGCCTGCAAAAAAGCGGACGCCGCCCTTGCAAAAACCATGGAGCGGGGAGCCGATTGGCTGGGGCACAGCGAGGCGGAATTTTTCGCACAGCTGGCATTTGAAATGGGAAGCCTTGGCTTAAAAGAGCCGGGCGCCTGCGTTTGCGTGGGCGAAAACGCCGCCGACCCCCATTATCAGGGCGGCAGCGGCATAATCGAAAAGGGCAAGTGCCTGCTGGTGGATTTTGGCGGCACCTTCAACAATTATTACACCGACATGACCAGAACCTTCTTTTTCGGTGAGCCGGACGAGGATTTTCGCAAAATCCACAGCATAGTTTTGGAGGCAAATCTTGCCGCCCAAAACGCCGCAAAGCTTGGAAATGAGCTTCAAGAGGTGGACGCCGCCGCCCGCCGCGTAATCGAAAATTACGGCTACGGCAGATATTTCATCCACCGCACGGGTCACGGCATTGGCATTGACGTCCACGAAAATCCCAACGCCGCCAAGGGCGAAACGGCGGAAATCCGCCCGGGCATGGCGTTTTCCATCGAGCCCGGCATCTATCTTCCCGGTCGCTTCGGCGTCCGCATCGAGGACGAGGCGCTGATGACAGAAGAAGGCGTAGAAATCCTCCATTCCTTCCCAAGAGAGCTGATAAGCTATTAAAATAGCTTCCTTAAAAGTCCGAAAAACGGGTATTGAAGTCCACGCTTCAATGCCCGTTTTTTTGGGCAGAAAACACGGGCTTGAGCAAATAAGACAAAAAGCTTTTCTCGATTTATGCATTAGGCACAAAATGTTAGAATAGTAACATAAAGTGTTGCAATGTTATCATTGCAATGTTACAATTACATCATAACCCGCTATTAGCTTTAGGAGGAACATTAAAATGTTAACAAAAGAAGAATTCGCAAAACACCTGGATCTTGCATATTTAGCCCCCAATCTCAGCGAAAAGGACATCATCGAAGCCTGTGAAATCGCAAAAAAATATAAATTGGCAAATGTGAACGTCAACTCCTGCTGGGCAGAGCTTGTCGTCAAAGAGCTTGCCGGCTCCGGCGTTGGACCCAGCGCGGTAATCGGCTTCCCCTATGGCGCCTGCATTTCAGAGTGCAAATATCTGGAGCTTCAAAAAATGGTTGACCTTGGCTGCACAGCCTGCGACATGGTTATTAACGTGGGCGCGCTGAAGTCCGGCAACTGGGAGCTTGTCACAGCAGAAATCAAGGAATTTGTCCGTATTTGCGGCGAGGGCTGCAAGACAAAGCTAATCTTTGAAGTCGGCTTCCTTTCCGACGACGAAATTGCAAAGCTTACAAAAATCAGCTGCGAAGCCGGTATCGACTTTGTAAAAACCGCAACAGGCTCACAGGCGTTCCCCGACCTAAATCAGGTTGAAATAATGAAAGCCAATCTCTCCGGCAAAACCAGAATAAAGGTTTCCGGCGTTCCCAGAACCTTCACACTTCCCGCTGTCCTCTACATGTTCAACGAAATGGACGTGGCTCTTGTTGGAACAAGAAGCGCAGGCAAGCTTGTTGAAGCCTATGGAAAGATGCTTGCGGAAAGCAAGTAAGCGATTTTTCGTTCGGAACAAAAAGTATTTATTAGTAGTCATTTAGGAGGACAACATGCAAAGCGTTAAATATACAGTCGCGGCTCTAATCGGCGGCGACGTGAACATAAGAGCGGGTCAGGAAAGCTATGTTGAAAGAGCGTCCGATCTTGCAATTGATTTCGGCGAGTTCGCATTCTTGAAAAACACCGTGAAGGCTGTGGGCGTCAGCGAGGAATTTAAGCGGGCGGTTGATTATTTTAAGACCCCAAAGGGTGAAACTCCCGCAGGCTTTAAAATTGATTATGCCCTCAAGGCAAACGGACTTTTGGAAATTAACCTTGTCCGCAACATCAACTATGACAAAAACGGCGAAAAGCGTGCCACAAAGTTCATTTTTTCCGCCGACAGCGCAAACCCCTATGAGGTTGAGCCAATCAAAAACCTTATCGGAAACCTGACCTGCAACCCCGGAATTATCTATGACCTGTTTATAAACAACCCCAAGGCAAACGTGGGAAACAAGTTTAAAAACAGAAACGAAGTAATGAGCGAGCTTGGCAATATCTTGGGACCCGGCTGCGACATCAGCGTTGAGCTTAACGACCCCTTTGCTGACTTTGACAAAATCCTTGACGAGGCAGAGGAATTCCGCGAGATGCTCTCCGATTACCGCATGGTTATCAAGGTTCCCCACACAGGCCCTGTGAACGGTCAAAATGTGAGCCAGCTTTTAAGCGGCGACAAAAAGCTTTCGACCAGATGGAACGAGGGAAAAACCGCGGATTATCTTTACGGTCACAACCTTGCCCTCAAGCTGAAGGACCACGGCTTCAGAGTTAACTACACCCTCATGTTTGAGCCTTGGCAGACCGGAATGGCATTGCAGGCAAAGCCCTATTTCATAAACAGCTTTGTTCGCCAGCGCTTTGGTGTAACCACCTATATGAACGGACTTCTCACAGCCTATCAGCAGACCTATGACGAGCGTTTCCTTGCCGACCTTCGGAAGTTTATGCTTCAATGGGACTTCCTTTCCAGCGCGGATCAGGACATGAGCCTGCTTGAGGTTGAAAAAATCGCAAGAGAAACCGTCCAGTATCGCAAAATCAACGACAATGAGGGCTTTGACGGTCTGGATGGCGTTCGCCACAACCTGCGTATGCTCCGCAACGCAAACTTGGAGGACACCCGCCTTATCATTTGCAGCATCGAGGGTTCAAGAATGTACCCGGAGCTGGACAAGCTGATGGCAGAGCCGGAGTTCCAAGACATGACAGACAAAATTGTAATCACAACCGAGCCTGCCTACCTTGCGCAAAACACCTCCGCTCCCCAAATCGTCACCTATCAAAGAAGATTTATGAACGCTGTCAATAGCTCAAAATAAATTGCGGCACGAAGGAGGAGATGTCTCCCCATCTCCTCCCAATACCATTATTATTGGAGGAAGCAAAAATGAGCAAGCTGGATTTGCTGATGCACATGAACGATATTTGCCTGTTCGTGGATGATTTTCAAGGCTCTTTAAAATACTACACCGAGAAATTCGGACTTAAGCTAAAAAGGCTCCAACCCGACGAGGAGCACGCAAATTACGCAGAATTTGACTTTCACGGCGCCAGCGTTACCCTTTGGCAAAGTGATGGAATATATAAAGTGGTTGACCGCAAATATATCGAGGGACAGGGTCACCATTTCATGATCGCGATAAAGGTTCCAAAGCTTCAGGACGTGGACGACATTTACGCGGAGCTGACAGCAAACGGTGTCAACTGCATCGGTTTGCCCACAACCTTTGAGTTTGGCTCCCGTGCGGCATATTTTCAGGATTTTGAAAAAAATATCTGGGAAGTGTTTGCTTGGGAAGAAGGAAACGGCCCCGGTCTGATATAAAATTACTTTCGGAGGTAATTTAATGGCACGTTTTACAATTATTGTTCTTGACAGCCTAGGCGTTGGCGAATTGCCCGATGCCCAAGCCTTTGACGATGTGGGCGCCAGCACACTCTCCCATATTTGGGAAAGCTGTGGCGGACTGAAAATTCCAAATCTCATAAATCTGGGTCTTGGAAACATCCCGGGTGCCGGCGTTGACAAATGCGAAAGCCCCAAAGCCTCCTTTGGAAAAGCCAAGGAAAAATCCAATGCGAAGGACACAACAAGCGGGCACTTCGAAATTGCGGGCTTGGTTATGGACAGCCCTCCCTGCTCCTTTGGGGAACATTTCCCCGACAGAATTATAAATGAGCTGGAGCGGCTTATCGGCACAAAGGTCATTGGAAATTACCCCGCCAGCGGCACGGAAATTATCAAGGTTTTGGGCGACGAGCATGTGAAAACAGGCTTCCCCATTGTCTACCTCAGCGCGGACAGCCTAATGCAAATTGCCATGCACGAGGAGATTATCCCCCTTGAGCGCCAGTACGAAATTTGCGCCATTGCAAGAAAGCTTATGCGGGGCGACGACTCCGTCAGCAGAATTATTTGCAGACCCTTTTTGGGGGAGAGCGGAAACTACTACAGAACCGAAAACCGCCGTGACTATTCCATCGACCCGCCGGGAGAAACCTTGCTTGACTTCCTAAAGGAAAAGGGCAAAGAGGTTTTGGCGGTGGGCAAGATTGAGGATATTTTCAATCGCCGCGGAATAACAAAGGTGAACCACAGCAAAAATAATGTGGACGGAATTGAGGCGACCATCGACTTCCTGAAAACAAGATTTGATGGTCTGCTGTTTACAAACCTTGTGGATTTTGATATGCTTTACGGACATAGACGTAATGCCCGAGGCTATGGTGATGCCATCGAGTATTTTGACTCAAAGCTTCCCGAAATTATCGAAAATTTACAGGAGGACGACATTCTGCTCCTGACCGCCGACCACGGCTGTGACCCCTGCTTTAAGGGCACAGACCACACAAGAGAGCACATCCCTCTCCTTGTCTACGGCAAAAAGCTGAAAGAGGGCGTGAACCTTGGCGTCCGCGAAAGCTTCACGGATATCGCGGCAACGGTTGCGGATTACTTCGACTATGCTTTCCCCACGGGAACATCCTTCCTTGGAGAAATTAGAAATTAAATAGGAGACTTTAATGGATAGCTTTGAATTTATATCACCAACAAGATTTATACTTGACAAGGAAGCGGACCTGCTTTGCGGCGCGGAAGTCAAGAAATTTTCAAATAATGTACTTTTCGTCCACTACGGCGACGCCTACACCTATGAGTCAGGACTTCACGGAAGAATTGTGGGCGCTCTTGAAGCCGCGGGGGTTCAGGTTTTTGAGCTTCCCGGAGTTCAGCCAAACCCAAGAGTTTCACTTGTCCGCAAGGGCATTGAGCTTTGCCGTGAAAACAACATCGGCTGCGTTTTGGCAGTTGGCGGCGGCAGTGTAATCGACACCGCAAAGGCAGTTGGAATTGGCGTTCCCTATGAGGGCGATGTTTGGGATTTTTATTCCGGCAAGGCAAGCCCCAAGTCGTCTCTCCCCGTGGGCACAGTTATGACCCTTCCCGCAACGGGCAGTGAGGGCAGCAACGGCAGCGTCCTTAAAAATGACGAAACCTCCGAAAGCGCCGACGTTATGGGCGATGTTATCAGACCTGTTTTCACCCTGATGAACCCGGAGCTGACAATGACCCTTCCCAAAAGACAGACCGTTTTTGGAATTGTCGATATGTTCAGCCACGTTATGGAGCGCTATTTTTCCAGCAGCGTCAACACAGTTTTGACCGACCATATGTGCGAGGGCGTGATGAAATCCATCATTATTAACGCCGGCACACTGATGGCAGACCTAAACGACTACAACGCCCGCGCGGAGCTTATGTGGACCTCCATCATTGCCCACAACGGACTTTTGGCAACGGGTCGCAACCAAGATTGGGCAAGCCACGCCATCGGCGCTCAGCTGAGCGCTCAATATAACGCGGTTCACGGCTCCACCCTTTCCGTGCTTTTCCCCTGCTGGGCAAGCTATGTTTGTGAGGCGAACCTGCCCCGCTTTGCCCAATTCGCAAATCGGGTTTTTGATGTTGAGATGAATTTCTACGACATGAAAAAGACCGCCATGGAGGGCATTGAAAAAATGCGCAGCTTCTTTATCTCCATGGGCGCACCCGTAAAGCTTTCGGAAATCGGCGTTGAGGACGACAAGCTTATCCCCAAAATGGCGAAGGACGCCTGCCGCTTTGGAAACATCGGCGGAATTAAATCCCTTACAGCCGAGGATGTTGAAAAGATTTTAAGACTGGCACTTTAGGAGCGGCATTATGAAGTATGATTTTGCGGTTGTGGGCGCAATTATTCTTTCCGCCCACAATTCCTACAAGCCCTTTATTGGTGCTGTTGCCGTAGTCGGCGAGGACATCGCCTATGTGGGTGAGGAATATATTTCCCCCCGAGACTGTGCCAACATTATCGACGGCAGTGGAAAAATATTGATGCCCGGGCTTGTAAACGGGCATTGCCACGGCGATATGGCAATGGCAAAGGGGCTTGGCGACGATCTTACTCTTTTGGAACAAAACGAAGCCTTTTCGGACAGCGGCTGGTTTTCAAAATACATCTCCGATGATGACAGGTTTTACGCAAGACAGCTTTCCTATTGCGAGGCTCTGCTCTCCGGCACCACCTTCATTGCGGAAAACATGTATTGGAGCTTGGGCGCAAGGTCTGTTGAAGCAATGAAAAGCGTCGGCATCAGAGGCGCGCTTGTTGAGGACGTCCGCTATGACTTTAGCCGCCCGGAGGAGCTTTTGAGCGACAAGGACATTTCAGAATTTGCGCAAAGTTGCAGAGAACAGGGAATTGTTCCTGTTTTGGGCAGCGTTTCCGAGGAGGATTTTAAGCTCCCGCTTCTGCAAAAGGTTAAAACCCTGATGGAACGGCACGAAATTGTCGAAACCTGTCACCTTGCGGAAACCACTTGGCGAGTTGAAAAGGTTTTGAAGGAGCAGGGCGCAAGCCCGGTGGCGTTTTTGTACGACAATGGGCTTTTGGGCGAAAACCTTATCGGCTCCCACGTTGTTCACCTGACGGACAAGGAGGTTGCAAGCCTTGCGGAAACCGGCACAAAGGTTGTGAACACCCCTCTCTGTGAAATGAAAATCTGTGACGGCATTGCTCCAATCCCAAAAATGCTGGAGGAGGGCGTTTGCGTCTGCCTTGGCACAGATGGGGCAATGTGGAATAACTCCAACGACATCTTCCGGGAAATGAAGGGGATGAGCCTGCTTCACTCCATAAATTCCGGCGTTGGCAGTATAAGCAAAAAAGAAATTTTGGATATGGCAACAATAAACGGCGCCAAGGCTTTTGGACTTGAAAAGCTTTACGGCACCATTGAAAAAGGTAAAAAGGCGGACTTCATCCTTGTTGAAACGGCAAGCGCCCACATGCAACCCCTTGCATTGGGAAAGCACGAAAATGTTTGCTCCGCCATTATTTATTCAGCCACAGGCAGCGATGTTTCCGATGTATTCGTAAACGGCAAGCATCTTGTGGAAAACAAAGAGCTCAAGGGAACCGATTTGAATTTCATTATAAACAAAGTGCTGGAAGCCTCAAGCAAAGTTCGACAGCACTTAATTTAAAAAACCGAAAGGAAGAAATGACATGAAAAAGCTTATCGTACTCGTTCTCGCAATGACCCTTGCACTGTCCATGTTCGGCTGTTCCCCCAAGACCCCCGCGGCGACAGACCCATCAGGCGCTCCCGCCACCAAAGAACCCGCAAAAACCGAGGAACTGAAGGTTGCTCTTGTTGTCAACCAGAAGTTCGGAGACAAAGGCCCCATGGATAACCTGGCGGCAGGCGCAGAAAAAGCTGCAAAAGATTTTGGCGTAACAGTTAAAATGCTTGAATCCTCCAGCGCCTCCAAGTTTGAAGAGGACGTCCGCGCAATGGCGAAGGACTATGACCTTGTTATCACCACCTTCCCCTACATGAGCGACGCAACAAAAATGGTTGCCGCCGAGTATCCCGATACAAAGTTCGCGGCAGTTTTCCAGTTTGTCAATGACGGCAAAACCAATATCCCCAACATTTGGGACACCGAGTTCCACGGCGAGCAGGCGTTTTATATCAACGGCTACATCGCAGGAAAGCTTTCAAAGACCGGCTCTGTTGGCATGATTATTGGTGCCGAGGAGCCCACCCCCAACGCAGAGGGCAACGGCTTTATGCAGGGCGTTAAGGCCGCAAACCCGGACGCAAACGTTGAATTCGCATTTGTCGGCAGCTATGAAGACCCCGCAAAGGCAAAGGAAATTGCCATTGCAATGATCGCAAAGGGCTGCGATGTTATCCAAACAGACTCCGGTGCTTCCAACGCGGGCGTTGTTGAAGCTTGCAAGGACGCAGGCGTCCTCTGCTCCGGCGAAATTACCGATTTCTATGACAGCTATGACGGTTTCTTCGGCGTTGTCGGTATCGGCTTCGGCGACACTGCCTATAAGGCAATTGAAGCTCTTAAAGACGGCAAATTCCCCGGCGGCGAGCACGGAATTCGCGGTCTTGACAACGGCGGTTACTTCCTTGACTGGGCAACCCACGAAAGATTTGCAAAGAACCATGCCGATTATGGCGAGACAATGACCACAGCAATTGAAGAAGCAAAGGCTCTTGAAGCAAAAATCGTTTCAGGCGAGCTTAAAATCCCCTTTAACACCGATGTTCCCAACTGGGCAAACCATAAGTAAAATCACAGGCTGCACACTATGGGCTTATGCCCATAGTGTGCGGTAAGCAACATAGGAGATATTATAATGAGCGAAATTAACAAGGCGTCCGCACCAAAGGCGGACAACGACTGCGTCTATCATCTTCGGCTTCGGGAGGGCGACGTTCCCGGTTATGTAATTCTTCCCGGCGCACCCGAAAGAACCCTGAAGATTGCCGAAAACTGGGAAAACGTTAAGGAAGTTGCTTCCTACAGAGAATATAAAACCGTTACAGGCGCTTATAAGGGCGTGGACATGGCGTGCACCTCCACCGGAATTGGCGGACCCAGCTCCGAAATTTGCCTCCACGAGCTGAACACTCTTGGCGTTCACACCTGCATCAGAGTTGGCACAACGGGCTGTATCGTCCCCGATTTTGACTTGGGCGACCTTATCATCCCTGTTGCCTGCGTCCGAATGGACGGAACCTCCGGCACATACATCAAACCCGAATATCCCGCCTATGCGGACAGCTATGTTGTTATGGCACTGATTGAAGCCTGCGAGCGTCTTGGACTTCGCTATGGCTTGGGACTTGACTACACGGTCGGCTCCTTCTATATTGGACAGGGCAGACCTTTAAATGAGGACAAAAGCGGCTATTGGCCAAGCTTTGCGGAAAACATTTTGCCGGACCTGGCAACGGCAAAGGTCACAAATATCGAGATGGAAACCTCGGGTCAATTTGTGGTGGGCAAGCTTCACGGCATGAGAATGGGCGCTGTTTTATCAGTAATTTCAAACAGAGTTTTGGACAGATGGGGCGATAACGGCGGCGAGGCAAATGCTTGTCTTGCAGCCTCCGAAGCCGTCAAGATACTCAAGGAATGGGACGAATCCGGACGCATATCCCTAAACGCAAAAATGAAGAAGCTCTAGTCAAAAAAGTTCCTTGAACTCCTCAGCAGACATTAAATAGCCTGTACGCAGTGCAAAAGCACTTTGCGTACGGGCAAATCTTAAGGCGGGGTCTGATATGGCGTTTGCAGTTGAAATGTTGAACATTACGAAGTCCTTTCCCGGCATAAAGGCTAACGATAACGTTACAATTTGTGCGGAAAAAGGAGAAATACTGGGGCTAATCGGCGAAAACGGTGCCGGAAAGTCCACAATGATGAACATGCTTTACGGCATGTTCAAGCCTGACAGCGGCGTTATTAAGCTGGACGGCAATGAGGTCACAATCACCTCTCCAAACGATGCTATAGGTAACGGAATAGGTATGGTTCACCAGCACTTTAAGCTGATGCCAAACCTGACGGTTCTAATGAACATTATTCTGGGCTGTGAGCCTTGCAAAAAAGGGCTTATCGACGTTAAAACAGCCAAGAAAAAAATCGAACAAATCATGACAGAGTATAATTTGCCTGTCAGTTTGGACGAAAAAATATATCAGCTTTCTGTGGGCGAAAAGCAGAGAGTTGAAATAATCAAATCACTGTATCGTGGCGCAAAGGTTTTAATCCTTGACGAGCCCACGGCGGTGCTGACACCGGTTGAAACAGACAAATTTCTGGAGGTTTTGAGAAAACTCAAGGCCGAAGGCTGCACAATCATATTTATCACACACAAGCTGCGGGAGGTTATGGCAATAACCGACTCCGTGACGGTTATGAGAAAAGGCGTCGTAACCGGAAATCGCAAAACCAAGGACACAAATCCCGACGAATTGAGCCAGCTTATGGTTGGCAGATCCGTTGACCTGAACGTGGCAAGAGAAGCCTTTAAGCCCGGCGAAAACATTTTGGAGCTTTCCAAGGTGAGCGCGCTGAGCAGCAGGGGACTTCCCGCCCTTCGGGAGGTTGACCTCAATGTTCGCAAGGGCGAAATTGTCGGCATTGCAGGTGTTGAGGGCAATGGTCAAACAGAGCTTATCGAAGTCATTTCCGGCATGCTGCGTCCCACGGCAGGCACGGTGACCTTCAATGGCAAAAACATCACCAAGTTCAATGTCCGTGAAAGACGGAAGTCGGGAATGTCACATATCCCCGAGGACAGACTAAAAATGGGTGTTGCGGCGAACTGCTCAATCCGCGACAACCTTATCATGAACCGCTATTTCCAAAAGCCCTATTCCAAGGCAGGCATAATGGACAACAAAAAGCTTGAAAGCTTTTCCACTGAGCTTTGCGAGAACTTTGACGTTATGTGCACAGGAAACGCCTGCGCCGTTTCAACTCTCTCCGGCGGCAACATGCAAAAGGTTATTGTGGCAAGGGAGATGGAAACAAACCCGGACCTGCTAATCGCGGCACAGCCCACTCGCGGCGTTGACGTTGGCGCAATGGAATCCATCTACCAAAAGCTGGTCGCCGAAAGAGACAAGGGCAAGGGAATTCTTCTCATAAGCGCCGAGCTTGACGAAATATTGACCCTTTCCGACCGCATTTATGTAATGTTTGAGGGCGAATTTATGGCGGAGCTGCTTCGCGCCGACGCCGATGAAAAGAAAATCGCGGTTTATATGACCGGTGCAAAAAGACAGGGGGCTGAGAATAATGATTAAAAAAGTTCGCGGAGCTCTGGGCACTTTTTCTCGGCAGGTTGGACTTATCATCATCGCGCTTTTATTTGCAACAGCTTTCCTTGCAATTTCCGGGCATGAGCCTATGGCGGTTGTCAACGGAATTTGGCAGAGCATTAGCACGGACTTCGGCGGCACACTGCGCTGGGCAACACCCCTAATTCTTGCGGGGCTTGCAATCGCCGTTACCTACAAGGCGGAGGTTTTTAACCTTGGCGTTGACGGACAGCTCTGCATGGGCGCCGCGGCTTCAACAGTGGTTGCTCTGATGATTCCCGCATCAATGAACAGCGCCCTCGCCGTCATCCTCTGCGTTATCGCGGCGGTTGTGGCAGGCGCGCTCTATGCTCTAATTCCTGCATTTCTAAAGGTATACACGGGTACAAACGAAGTCGTTTCCACCCTGCTTTTCAACTTTTTGGCGGCGCTTTTCATCGAGTTTTTGGTAACGGGCCCTCTGATGGACAAGTCCTCGGGCATGAACCTTAACGCAAGCCCTATGCTTCCCGAAAACACTTGGCTGCCAAGGCTCTCCTATTTTGCGCCCTCAACAGCCAACTGCGGCATATACATAGCTCTGATTTTGGTTGCCGTTATTGCGTTTATGTTCTATAAAACCACCTTGGGTCACGAGATCAAAATGGTGGGAGCAAACCCGGTGTTTGCAAAATATGCGGGCATGAAGCCCCAAAGAAGCGTTTTCAAGGTCATGGCGATAAGCGGCGGCATTGCCGGGCTTATCGGCGCAATCGAGGTTTTGGCAATCCAACACAGGCTGCTGGTGGGCTTTAACCCGGGCTTTGGCTTCGACGGCATCGTGGTTTCACTTTTGGCAAACAACAACCCAATCGGCGTTTTGTTCTCAGGATTTTTCTTCGGAGCCCTTAAAAACGGCGGCGTAAACATGGAGCGGGTAACCGATGTTCCCTCCGCGGTCACCGGAATTGTAATGGCAATTATCATCATAATCGCCGCTGCAAAATTCACCATGCCAAAAATCAAAACCTATATCAATAACAAAAAAGCCAACAAAACAATAACGGTTGGGGAGGATAAATAGAATGGATTTTAATACTATTTCCGATATTCTCTCCTCCACAATCCGAGTTGCAACACCCATGACCCTGATGGCGCTGGGCGGACTTTTGTGCCAGAGAGCGGGAGTTTTCAACATCGCGCTGGAGGGCTTTTCACTCATCGGCGCCTTTGCGGGCATCGCCGTTGTGCAGATATCGGGCGGCAGCGTTTATATGGGAATGCTGGGCGCGATTATAGCCGGCATCTTATACAGCTGCATCTATGCGCTGTTCGTAACAAGGTTCAAAGCGAACCACATTATTTCAAGTATCGCCATGAACATGCTGGGGCTTGGACTCACAAGCTTCCTCCTTCGCACACTGTTTAACGCCCAAGGGCGCTTAGCCCCGGATGTCATCAACAAACTTGCACCAATTGACATCCCAATTTTAAAAGATATCCCAATTTTGAACTGCTTGAGTGGACATAGCGTGGTCACTTATGTTACAATACTTCTCGTGGTTTTGTGCTATATTATGTTGTTTAAAACAAAATTCGGATTATCCGTCTGTGCCGTGGGCGAGTCCGAAAGCGCGGCTACCACAGCGGGCATTAAGCCCAATCGTGTCAAATGGAAGGTCATCCTCATGTCGGGTGCACTTTGCGGGCTTGCGGGCGCCTACCTCTCCACCGTTATCGTTTCCCAGTTCTCCGAAAACATGGTTGCAGGTCGCGGCTTTACAGCCTTTACGGCGTTTGCGTTCGGAAATGCACACCCCATTTGGACAACCCTCGTCACCCTGCTTTTCGGCGTTGCCGAGGCAATCTGCATTCGTATAGAGCTTGCGGGAATGGCTCTTTCTCCATCAATCATCAAAATGTTCCCCTATGTGCTCGCAATTATTGCGCTCACTATGAGCTCCTATTCAACACGGCTTAAAACAAGTGGAGTTCTTGGACGCAGAAAGAAGGACAGACTAAAATGAACGAAATGACCGCAGTAAACGCTATTCGCGTTTTGTCCGCAGACCAGGTCCAAAAGGCAAATTCCGGGCATCCGGGGCTTCCTCTTGGCGCGGCGCCCATCGCCTATGAGCTTTGGGCAAACCACATGCACCACAACCCAAAAAATCCCCAATGGATGAATCGTGACCGTTTTGTGCTCTCCGCAGGCCACGGCTCCTCCATGCTCTATTCGCTTTTGCACCTTTTTGGCTACGGAAACCTTTCAATCGACGACCTGAAAAACTTCCGCCAGCTCAATTCCCTGACCCCCGGTCACCCCGAATACCGCCACACAGTGGGCATCGAAGCCACCACCGGCCCCTTGGGCGCGGGACTTGGCATGGCTGTTGGCATGGCGATGGCGGAGCAGCACCTTGCCGCAAAATACAACCGTGAGGGCATGGAAATCTTCGACCACTACACCTACGCCCTTTGCGGCGACGGCTGCCTGATGGAGGGCATCTCCTCCGAGGCGCTGTCCCTTGCGGGCACCTTGGGGCTTTCAAAGCTGATTGTCCTCTACGATTCCAACGCCATCACCATCGAGGGCGGCACCGATATCGCCTTCGCCGAGGACGTCCAAAAGCGTTTTGAAGCCTTTGGTTTCCAAACCCTTAAGGTTTCGGACGGCAACGACCTTGCCGCCGTTTCCAAGGCGCTTGAAGCCGCAAAGGCAGAAAAAACCAAGCCCTCCTTCATCGAAATCACCACCGTTATCGGCTTTGGCGTCCCCGCAAAGGCGGGCAAGCCCAACGCCCACGGCGAGCCCTTGGGTGAGGACAACGTCAAAATCCTCCGTGAAAATCTTGGCTGGACCGAGAGCGAGCCTTTTGTCGTTCCCCAAGAGGTCTATGACCACTATGCAAAGCTTTCGGCAAAGGGTGCCCAAAGCGAGAGCGCTTGGAATGAGCTTTACGCCGCCTATTCCGCAAAATATCCTCAGCTTGCCACGGAAATTTCGGCAGACTACGAAGGAAAATCGGCGGAAGCCCTCCTAAACGACGAAAAATTCTGGGCAAAGGGCGAAAAAGCCGACGCCACAAGAAACATCTCCGGCAACATCATCAACTACGTTAAGGATTTAGTCCCGGAGCTTGTTGGCGGCAGTGCCGACCTTGGACCCTCAAACAAAACCACAATGAAGGACGTTCCTTGGTTTTCAGCCGGTAGCCCCGAGGGACGGAACATCCATTTCGGCGTGAGAGAGCTTGCAATGACCGCAATCTGCAACGGAATGCTGCTCCACGGCGGCGTCAAAACCTATTGCGCCACCTTCCTTGTTTTTGTGGACTACATGAAGCCCATGCTTCGCCTGTCCTCCCTTATGCGCATCCCCCAAATCGCCGTTTTGACCCATGACAGCATCGGCGTCGGCGAGGACGGCCCCACCCATCAGCCCGTTGAGCAAATCACCATGCTTCGCTCAATCCCCAACTTCAACCTTTGGCGTCCCGCAGACGAAACCGAAACAAAATGCGCTTGGTACAGCGCTCTTACAAGCGGGGAAACCCCTTCGGGAATTGTCCTGTCAAGACAAAACCTACTGCCCCTGCCCAAGTCCTCCAAGGAGGCGCTTAAGGGTGCCTACATCCTTGAAAAGGAAAGCGGCAGTGCCCCCGACCTAATCCTCATGGCTTCCGGCTCCGAGCTTGAAATCGCCCTAAAGGCGAGAGAAGCCTTGGAAAATGAGGGCAAAAGCGTTCGCCTTGTCAGCGTGCCCTGCATGGATGTTTTCGAAATGCAAAGCGAGGAATACAAGGAAAGCGTTCTTCCAAAAACCTGCCGACGCCGCATCGCGGTCGAAGCCGCAAGCAGTGTTTCTTGGGGCAAATATGTGGGACTTGACGGTGCCTACGTCACCATGGACGGCTTTGGAGCCTCCGCCCCCGCGAAAAAGCTTTTCGAAAAATTCGGCTTCACAGCAGAAAACATAATAGCAAAAGCAAGGACCCTATAATTTGCTGCGACAAAAAAATTCGGTCGGTAGGTGGTACAGCTTGAACAAACGAGATGACAGAATAATTAAGCTAATCGAGCTTTTGCGCCAAAGACAGGGCATGACCATTCGCCAGCTTGCGGAATTCTTCGACGTTTCGGAGATGACCATAAGGCGGGATATGGACCTCCTAAAACGGGATAATGTCATTTTGGACATTCCCGGCGCGGCAATTCTAAACTCAAATGTGGCAAGCGCCACCGACAACTATTCCATTGCCCTCGCCATCGACACCCACGCCCAAGAAAAAGAAAGAATAGGTCGCTATGCCGCACGGCTTGTGGAGAATAACGACTGCGTTATCATCGACAACGGCACAACAACGGAAAAGCTTGCCGCCTCGCTTTCGCCCTCAATTTTTGCAACAGTGCTAACCAGCAACCTTAACATCATCAACACCCTAACAAAAAAACCGAACATCTCAATCATCACCGGGGGCGGCAACTACCACCCCGATACAGGGCTTTTTGAGTGCTCGGACAATATCTCCATCATCCAAAAATTTCGGGCGACGAAGGTCTTTTGCTCCGCCGCCGGCGTCCACGAAACCATGGGCGTTACCTGCATGAACAGCTATGAGGTTGCCACAAAGCGGGCAATCCTAAGCTCCGGCGAAAAGCTGATTTTGCTTGTGGACTCCAGCAAATTCGCCCAGGTCAAGTCCTGCTATGTTTCCGATATTGCAAGCTACGATATGATCATAACCGATAGCGGAATTTCAGACGAGTGCGCCGCAACAATCCGAGGTCTTTGCCCGGAGCTTATCATCGTCTGAGCAAGCAAAAAAAGTCTGCCCTTCGGGGTGGGCTTTTTTTGCTTGAAAATTACTAAAAAGGAATTGTGTTTTTGCTAAAAATGTGCTAGAGTTAACTTTGTTAAGTATCAAGGCACAAATTGTGAGGACATCATGAACATAAGCAACGAAAAAGCAGACAAACTGGTTACAATTGCAAAGCTATATTATGAGGACAACAAAACTCAAAACGAAATTGCCGCAAAATTGAACATTTCAAGACCGCTGGTCAGCCGCTACCTTAACGAAGCGCGAACCTTCGGTATAGTTCACATAGAAATCCGCAGCATGCTGGAGGGGAACAATCTCCTGCTCAATCAAGTGCGCAACCTCTACAACATCAAGGGCGGCATCGCCGTTCCCGACGGCGCGGACGACACCATCACAAACCTTAACACCGCAAAGCTTGCGCTGGGTCTGCTCCATCGCCAGCAGCAGCTGCGCTGTGGTTTGGGCTGGGGCAGCATCATCGGCGCTGTCATTTCCGCCATGGAGGAGGAGGAATTCCCCGAAGGCGTGGCGAAGGAAGTTTGCCCCATGATCGGCAACAGCGGCGTTTCAAATCGGGACTACCACTCCAACGAGCTTGTTCGGGTTTTTGCACGAAAGACAGGCGCTGCCCCCACCTATTGGCACACGCCCGCCATTGTTGCAAGCGAGCAGGAGCTGCTTCAGATGAAGGATTTGGAAAACTACAAAAGCATCTGCCACGCTTGGGAAAACATGGACGCCGCCATCGTGAACATCGGCAACTATCCCTCGGTGCCGGATTTTGCAACCGCCGCCCGTTACGGCAACAAGCTTGCCGAGGAAAAGGCTGTGGGGCGCTTCCTGTGCTACTATTTCGACAAGGACGGCTCAATCATCCGCTCTGAAAACGACTGCATTATGCAAATTCCGGTGGAAACCCTTGCCCGCACACCTATAATTTTGGGCATCTGCGCGGGGAATGTAAAGCCGAGGGCGTTGGCGGGCGCTTTGCGGACGGGAATTTTTACACATCTTATCGCGCCGGAGGATTTAATCCGGGGGGCGTTGGAGATTAACTGAATTATGGGCGTCCCCC
>JAVVZC010000003.1:0-31939 GCA_036650755.1 Oscillospiraceae bacterium | reverse complement strand
GTGATTTTCTATCAGGCGGAGATTGACAGCAGTCAGTGTCAGGCGTTCGCGGAGGAAATCGGCGGCAAAGCCGTGAAGCTTGACCCCCTTTCCGGGGACTATATCGAAAACCTTAAGGCGATGGCGAACGCCATTTCGGAGGAATTGAATTGATGGAACAAAAAGAGCCGGACAGCGCCATTCACATTGAAAAGCTCTCGGTAAATTACAGACACACACCGGCATTGTCCGATGTGTGTCTTGACGTTCCCCGGGGCGAATTCTTGGGGATTATCGGCCCCAACGGCGGCGGAAAAACCACACTTTTAAAAGCAATTTTGGGCTTGGTGCCCATTAGCGGCGGCACAATTTCGGTTTTTGGTCAGAACAAAATTGCTTCCCGAAAGCCAATCGGCTATGTGCCCCAGTTTTCCGCTGTGGACAGGAGCTTCCCAATCTCCGTGAAGGAGGTTGTCATGACCGCCTTTATGAAGGGGGCGCTCCACCCGTTTTTCCGCTATTCCGCCGAAAATCGGGACAGGGCTTTGGAGCAACTGGAAAGAGTTTCTATAGGCGAGCTGGCGGAGCGGCAAATTTCGGAGCTTTCCGGCGGGGAATTTCAGCGGCTTCTAATCGCCCGCGCCTTGGCGGTTGACCCGGAAATTCTGCTTTTGGACGAGCCGACGGCAAGCGTTGACCCCGCTTCAAGGGACAAAATCTATGACCTTTTGGCGGAGCTTAACGACGACGTTACCGTCATTCTCGTCACCCACGACCTGATGGCGATTGCCTCCGAGGTCACAAGCCTTGCCTGCATCAATCGCAGTCTTGTTTACTACGGAAAACCGGAGCTGAACGACACAATTGCCCACGAAATGTACGGCTGCCACGCGGACAAAATCGCCCGAGGCGTGCCCCACGGTCTGCACATCGGAAGCCATCACGAGGAGGAGGGGCAACAATGCTGAATGCGATTTTTGAGTACCAATTCATGCAAAACGCCCTGATTGCCTGCATTTTGGCAAGCGTTGTCTGCGGACTTATCGGGGTTATCGTGGTTGAAAAAAAGCTGATTATGATGAGCGGCGGCATCGCCCACACGGCTTATGGCGGCGTGGGCTTGGGCTATCTTTGCGGCTTTGAGCCAATGCTGGGTGCCGTTTTGTTTTCTGTTGGCGCGGCTGTTGGCATCGGCACCATCAAGCGGCGGGGCGGCGTGAACACCGACATTATTATCGCGCTCCTCTGGTCTGCGGGCATGGCGCTGGGCACCGCATTTATCGGCTTTATGGAGGGCTATCCCCCGGACATGAGCAGCTATCTTTTCGGAAACATTCTTTCCGTCACCCACAGCGACCTTATCATGATGGCGGTGCTTGCCTTTGTGGTGGTGCTCACGATTATCATTTTTTACAACGACTGGAAGTCTTTTTTGTTCGACGATTGCTTTTCAAAAATCATCGGGCTGAAAACCGCCTTTCTTGAATACCTGCTGCTGATACTTATTGCGCTGACCGTTGTTGTTTTGATTAGGGTTGCGGGAATTGTTTTGGTTATCGCCCTGCTGACGGCGCCTGCCGCAACGGCGGCTCTGCTTTCCGACAAGCTGCGGACACGAATGGGGCTTTCAATCCTTTTCGGGCTGTGCTATTGCTTTGCCGGGCTTTGGATTTCCTATGTGCTGGGCATCGCCAGCGGCGCGACAATTATCATTTTTTCCGTTACGGTTTATCTTATCGTCTATCTTATACACAATATTTGGGGCTCTAAGGTCGCAATCGCGAAATAAATCCCAATTCTCCCTTAAAAAGACTGTTCTAACCTGTGAATATGTGTTAGAATATCATGTTATGATTTTTAGCGGCTAAAAACCGCTTTATAGTTATGCTTATTTTCAAACCGAAAGGAATGATTGACGGAATGAGTTTTGTTGTCATGGATATGGAATGGAATCAAGCCATGTCCTCACAATCTGCCGTTTTTAACAAGCTACCGATACACCTTCGCGGGGAAATTATCCAAATCGGCGCCGTCAAGCTGACGGACGACCTTATGCCCGGCGAGGAGTTTCAAATAGACGTTCGCCCGGTTTATTTCCGCAGAATGCACTACAAGGTGGAAAAGCTTACGGGCTTTGACAAGGAGCGGCTTAACAGCGGCGTTGGCTTTAAAGAAGCGCTGGCGCAGTTTCGTGAATGGTGCGGCGACGGCGCAACCTTCCTCACTTGGGGAAGCGACGACAAGGGCATCATGGAACAAAATATCATCATCCACGACCTTGATTGGGACTGGATTTCTCGCTGGGTGAACCTCCAAATCATCTACAACCTCCAAACCGAGGCGGGGCGCAACCAAACAGGTCTATCCACCGCCATGGAGCACTTCGAAATTGAACAAACACGGGTTGCCCATGACGCTTTGGGCGACGCCTACAACACTGCGCTTGTCTGCTCAAAGCTTGACCTCGTTAAGGGGCTTGAGCAATATGAGGAGGCATCAAAAATCCTCTCCACCCACCAAAGCGCGGAGCAGTGCAAGTGCCAGCCCTCGCCGGATGCCGTTGAGCACACGGCGCTGACAGGCTATGCAAATCGTGACGCCGCCTTTTCGGACAGCCGCATTGCCTGCCCAATTTGCCCCGAATGCGGCGAGCGGATGAAGCCCAGCCGTTGGGTCAATCAGGGCGACAAGCGCTACATGTCACTTTGCAGCTGCAAAAAGCACGGCAGCTACCTTATCCGCATCAAATTCCGCACAGCGGAGGACGACAGCTTGACCGTGAACCGCATCACCTACAAGGCAGACGCCGAAATGGAAGAATTCTACAAAACCAAGGCACATTCCTCGGGTCGCCACCGTTCACGTTCGGGAAAGAAAAAAATAATAACATCAAAAAGCTCCAGAGCATAGCGGGAGGATTTTATGAAAATTTGGTTTGCCGCTATTTTAGGGCTTGTCCAAGGAATTGCGGAGTTTTTGCCCATTTCCAGCTCCGGGCATCTTGCGGTTTTGCAAAACCTTTTCGATATGGAAAATGTGGAGCAAAACCACATGTTTTTCACCGTGCTGCTCCACCTTGGCACCCTTATTTCGGTTTGCTTCGTCTACCGACACGAAATTATGGACATGATTTCCGAGGGCGTTGGCTTCATCCGTGACCTGCGCCACCCCAGCCCCGACGAGGGCAGACCCCGCCCCGCAAGGCGCTTACTGCTCATGATTATCATTGCAACTTTGCCGCTTTTTGTGGTTTTGCCTTTTTCCGGTGCCATCGAAAAGCTTTCCTCAAGCTCACTTTTCATCGGCATCGCCTTTCTAATCACCGGCGCAATGCTCTTTATTGCTGACAAATTTCAGCAGGGGAGAACCACGGAAAAAACCATGTCGCCTGTTTCCGCTCTCATAATCGGCGCTTGCCAAGCCATCGCCGTCCTGCCGGGAATTTCCCGCTCCGGCGCAACCATCACCTCGGGCATGGTGCTTGGGCTAAACCGCAACTTTGCGGTCAAATTCGCCTTTTTGCTCTCCATCCCCGCTGTTTTGGGCGCAAACATCATCAGCCTTTTCAAGGCAATCGGCGCGGGCTTCGACACAGCCCTGCTCCCCGCCTATCTTGTGGGAATGCTGGTCGCCATGGTGTCCGGTTATTTTGCCATCTCACTTGTAAAAATGCTTTCACAAAAGGGCAAATTCGGCAAATTCTGCTACTATTGCTTCGGCGTCGGCATTCTTACAATCGTTCTTTCAATTATTATCTGATATGGAGTTGATTTTCATTGGCACAAACAGTTAAGACCTCCGCCGCAAAATCCACTGCGGCGAAGAAAAAGCCCGTTGCAAAAGGGACTGCTGCGTCTAAGAAAAAACCTCCCGCAAAGGCTGTTCCACCTCCACAGCTTTCAGTTGCGCGGATTGTGGGCGCTGTGGTTTGCCTGCTTCTTGGTTTATTTTCCTTAATCGGCTACTTCAATGTTGACGCTTGGTTCATCTCAATCTTTTGCGGCTTCATAAAAAGCCTTATCGGCTGGGGCTACTACATATTCCCGCCCGCACTTCTCATTTGCTCCTTCACCCTTATTTCACGCAAGGGCAAGCCCGTTATTTTCCGCGTGGTTTCCGCCTTGCTTGCACCTGTGTTTTTGGGCGCAATGATCAACCTTTTCTCGGCGGGAGTTAACCAAGACTTCACAAAAGAGCTTTTTGGCGAGCTTTACAGAACCGGTGCCGAAATGGCAAGCGGCGGCGTTGTTTCGGGACTGCTCTCCATGGGTCTCAATTCCGCTGTCAGCGTTTACGGTGCCTTCCCCGTGTTCCTTTTGGGGCTTGTGTTCTTTGCAATGAACAGCGTTGGGCTGACCATTCCCCACCTTATCGAAATGCACCGCAACCGCCCGCCAAAGCCGGCAAAACCCCTTCCAATCGAAAAAACAAGCTATGATGAAAGCTATGCTACACCCTCAAAAACAGACAGAACCCCAATCCCCACAGGGCGCTCCTTCCGCAAGGCAATCGACATCCCCATGGATGAGGTGAACCAGCCGGACGAAAATTACGTGGAGGAAAAAGTCGGATTTTTCAATATCCGTCCCCGAGTAAAAACCCCGGATCAGGTTTTGGAGCCACAGACCGAAAAAGCAAAGCCCGCCCGCCATTCCCACTCAATGCCCACGGATAATGTTCAGCCCCTTTCGGTTGAGGAAGCCGCCGCTGTTGCGGGCGTTTCAATCGCCGCCGTCCAACAAATCACCAGCGCGCCCGTTGCAGCCACTGCCGAAGCCCAAAGCGGAACTTCGACAGCGCCCGCCCCATCCGTTGCCACCGCCGCCACAAAAAAAGTCACCCGTGACGAGGTTGAAACCGAAACAGCGGAAATTGCCAAAACCATCGAAAAAGTTATGGATGAAACAGTGGAGGACTACAAGTTCCCACCCGTGTCCCTTTTGCGCTCCGGCGCCGCCCGAAACACAGTTGACGGACGTGAGGAAATTTCCCTCAACCGTGAGCGTTTGGAAAGCACCACCCGCAGCTTTGGCGTCAATTCCGCCATAACAAGCGTCACAAGAGGCCCCACCGTCACCCGCTATGACCTTGAGCTGGAGCAGGGGGTCAAGCTTGCAAAGCTTACAAACCTTGCCGGCGACCTTGCCCTTTCCTTGGGCGTTGTCAGCGTTCGCATTGCCCCAATTCCCGACAAAATTTCAACCGTTGGCATCGAGGTTCCAAATAAGCTTATCAGCACCGTTTACCTTAAGGACATTATCGCGTCCCCCGCCTTCACCGCCGCCCAATCAAAGCTTAGCTTTGCAATCGGCGAGGACATTGGCGGCAACGCCATTGTGGGCAATATCGCAAAATTACCCCACCTGCTCATTGCGGGAACCACCGGCTCCGGAAAATCCGTCTGCATGAACTCCCTCATTTTGAGCATTCTCTTTAAAGCAACGCCGGAGGAAGTTCGCCTTATCATGATTGACCCGAAAATGGTTGAGCTTGGCATCTACAACGGCGTGCCCCACCTTTTCGTACCCGTTGTAACCGACCCGAAAAAGGCGGCAGGCGCCCTCCAATGGGCGGTTGTGGAAATGCTAAAGCGTTACCGCCTGTTTTCCGAAGCGGGCGTCCGTGACCTTGCGGGCTACAACTCCTACCAAAAGGGCATTGGTGAGCAAACCATCCCCAGAGTAGTTATCGTTATCGACGAGCTTGCCGACCTTATGCTTGTTGCCTCCAAGGAGGTTGAGGAAAGCATTTGCCGCATCGCCCAAATGGGACGAGCCGCGGGAATGCACCTTGTTATCGCAACCCAGCGTCCCTCGGCGGACGTTATCACAGGACTAATGAAGGCAAACATCCCCAGCCGAATTGCCTTTGCCGTCTCCTCCGCAATGGAAAGCCGCATCATTCTTGACACCTCGGGAGCCGAAAAACTAATCGGTGCCGGCGACATGCTCTATGCACCCTTGGGCGTTGGAAAGCCCCTGCGTGTTCAGGGCGCTTTTGTCTCCGACGAAGAACGTGAAAAAGTCATAAACTTCGTCAAAGAGGGCGCAGAGGTGGAATACAGCGAGGACATTCTCGCCCAAATCGAAAAAGCGGCGGAGGACAAAAATTCCTCCGGCGACAGCGGAAAATCCGATGGGGACAACGCCTCCGACTACGACGAGCTTTTGCCTCAGGCGGTGGATGTTATCTTCGAAACAAAGCAAGCCTCCGTTTCCATGCTTCAGCGCAGACTAAAGCTTGGCTATGCAAGAGCGGCACGCATTGTTGACCAAATGGAAGAAATGGGCGTTGTGGGCCCCTTTGAAGGCTCAAAGCCCCGCCAAGTGCTCATCACAAAGCAGGATTGGCAGGAAATGCAATTCGGCAGCGGCAGAGCGCCCATTGAAGCGCCGCCCTCCGACGAGCCCGCATTTTCCGATTATGAGGACACGCCGACAGACGATTGGAAGGACTAGGCTTTGCCCTCCAATTGCTTCAACTGATTTTGGGGGCTTTCGGCAAGGGTCGGAGGCCCCCCACTTAATTTTCGATTATGTTCTCCAAGGAGATTTTTATGAAGGACTATCTGCAAACAAAATTCACCGACGAGCAGCTAAAAACCATCAGCATTTTGGGGCTTGCCAATATCGGCGACGCGGTTTATGAGCTTTTGGTGCGCTGTTTTCTCTGCGCCCGTGGCAGAACCACCACCAAGGAGCTTCATCGGGAAACGGTGGGCTATGTCAGCGCCCCCGCGCAGGCGCGGGCAACGGAGCGCTTTTTGGATAAGCTTTCCGAGGAGGAGCTGGCGGTTTATAGGCGGGGTCGCAACGCAAAGGTGAATTCAATCCCAAAAAATGCCGACCTTTCGGAATATCACGCCGCAACCGGGCTTGAAGCGCTTTTCGGCTACCTTTACCTTGCCGGTGAAAGGGACAGAATTAACGAAATATTCGCTTTCATAATGGAGGACTGATTATGCCACTTGACGCCACATGTATAACAGCGCTGTGCGGTGAACTGAAAAAACAGCTAATCGGCTGCAAAATCGACAAGGTTCAGCAGCCGGAGCGGGACACCCTTATCCTTTCCCTTCGGGGCAGCGGGCAAAATTCCAAGCTGCTTATTTCGGCGGGAGTGGGCACAGCCCGAATCCATTTTTCCACCCAAAGCTACGAAAACCCCAAATCGGCACCCATGTTCTGCATGCTTTTGCGCAAGCACCTTGTTGGTGCGCGGATTGCGTCCCTCACTCAGCCGGAGCTGGAGCGGATTTTGGTTTTTGAGCTGGACGCCTTCGACGAAATGAACACCCAAATCAAGAAAAACCTTATCGTTGAAATGATGGGGCGGAACTCAAACGTAATTTTAACCGACGCCGAAAACCGAATTATCGACTGCATGCGCCGAGTTGACGGGGACATGAGCCGCAGTCGTCAGGTGCTGCCCGGTCTGTTTTACCACCTTCCGCCGCAGCAGGAGAAACCCAATTTCTTCGCGCTTTCCCCGTCGGAGCGGAAAAGAATTTGGCAGGAAGCCGACACGGACAGGTTTTCCGACAAGGCGCTTTTGGACAGCTTTTCGGGAATTTCACCCCTTATTTGCCGTGAGCTTTGCTTCCGCGCCTTTGGGGACGTTTCAAAGCAAATCGAGCAGCTGACGGCGGAGGACGAAAAAGCCATGCTGGTGGAAATGCAGTCTCTTGCCGAGCGCTTTGAAAACGAAGATTTTCAGCCCACCATGCTCATGGCGGAGGAAAAGCCCATGGACTTCTCCTTTATGCCCATTTTGCAATACGAAAACGCTGCACAGCTCACAAGCTATGCGGATTTTTCCTCGCTTTTGGAGGACTTTTTCACCCGCCGTGCCAAGCGTGAGCAAATGCACAGGCGTTCCCAATCCCTCTACAAATTCGTAAAAACTGCCCACGACCGCTCCATAAAAAAGCTTCTGATGCGCCGAGAGGAGCTTAAGGTTGCGGGGGAGCGGGAGCTTTCAAGAATTCGGGGCGAGCTTCTAACCGCAAACCTCTACAAGGTTTCCAAGGGTGACAGGCTTCTCGTTGCCCAAAACTATTACGAGGACGGCTGCCCGGAGGTGGAGGTTCCCCTTGACCCCCTAAAATCCCCCCAGCAGAACGCCGCCTTCTATTTTAAGCAATACAATAAGGCGAAAACAGCCGAAGCCCATCTGAACGACCTTATCAAAAAAGGTCAAATCGAGGAGGCATATCTCTCCAGCGTGATGGACGCCATTGAGCGCTCCGAAAGCGAAAGCGACCTTGCGGAAATCCGCATTGAGCTTACGGACACCGGCTTTCTGAAAAAGCAAAAAACCTCAAAGCGTGAAAAAACAAAGGAACAGCCCTTCCTTCGTTTCTATTCAAGCTCCGGCATGAAAATTTTGGTGGGCAAGAACAACGTCCAAAATGACGTACTAACAACAAAAACCGCCCGCCGCACCGACATGTGGCTCCACGTCCAAAACATTCAGGGCAGCCATGTCATAATCTCCTGCGGGGGAGAAGCGCCGGATGAGCAAACACTTTTTGAAGCCGCAACCCTGACCGCCTATTTTTCCCAAGCCCGTGACGGCGGCAAGGTTCCTGTGGACTACACCCAAGTTTGCTTTGTGAAAAAGCCCTCCGGCTCCATGCCCGGAATGGTGGTCTATACCAACAACAAAACAATTTACGTTGTGCCGGACGAAAAGCTTGTTCAAAGCCTTAGAGTGGACTAAGCCCAAGCACGAACAAAAAAATGCCCGAGGACTTTTTAAAGTCCTCGGGCGCTTTGTTTGTTATCTTTTTTCAATAATCCTTGAGGCGCCCATCAGCAGCTCGGCGCAGTCTGCGCGGCTCAGGTTCATGGCTTCGCTGTAATCGGAAATGCGGCAGGCACTTAAATTCGCGCATGCCTGCGCTGCCCAAACCGGTGCGGCGTCGCCGTATTTCTCGGCGGAAACGTCGGTCAGATTAAGGGTCTTGTTCAGCATTACCGCCGCCTCTGGGTAGCTTATAATGTTGTCGCCGTTAAAAACAGCGGTGTTGATGCCGTCGGTATAACCGTTTATAACGCCGGTCAGCAGAGCGGTTGAAACATAGGGCTTCAGATAGCCGGGGATTGCGTCGTCGTCGGCAAAGCCGGTGGTTATAACTCCGCTAAGAATGTCAAAATCCGTAAGCTTCAGACACATGGCAAGAAATTCGCCTCGGGTGACGGGAGCATCGGGGTTAAAAACATTTTGCCCGCCGATACATTCGCCCACAAAAATTTCCTTTTCCGCCAGAGCGATTGCCGCGCAGTGGGCGCTGTTTCCGTCCATGTCGGAATAGCTGAGCTTGGTTTTTTGCTTCTCGATTTTGATTATTACGGTGGCTTCGGCGGAAGCGTTGCCGCTGTTATCCATTGCCTTGAAGCCAAAATAATCCCGTCCCCGCTTGCCGTCCGCGGGGGTATAGACAAAGCTGCCGTCGTCCTTCACCACAACTGTTCCCTTTGTGGGCTTTGTGGTAACTTCAAATTCCAAAACGTCGCCGTCCGGGTCGCTTGCCTTTAGCTGACCGCCCACCGAAACCTCACGATAGGTGGATAACTCCAAATTTTCTGCGATGGGGGCATTCCCCGCCACCTGAGCCACGGCTCCCACAATTCCTAGGGTCAGCGCCATAAGCAATGTGAGCAAAACTACATTAAGGGTCTTTTTTCTCATATGGATACCTCCAAGCAAATTACGGCGCTTTTTTCTTCCTTAAGCGCTTTGGAATTATTTTGTACAGGGAGCCGCTCTTTTATTCCCACAAATTGCTTATAAAGTATAAATAAATCAGACCGACCGCAGAAAACATCCTGCGGTCGGTCTTTTGGGCTTTTTCGAGGCATTTCTATCTATCGTTTTTGTCACAGCAGGGGTCGCTGATGCACTTGCCTGTGCCGCCGTCCGGCGGGAAAAAGTCTCTGATGGGAAAGGGAATGTGTCCAAACAGGGCGCAGGGGTCCTCGTCGCCGCCGCCGCAGGCGCATTCCTTGTCGGGGATGCAGTAGTCATAAACGGGCATGAGCAGCTGGGTGTCTCGCTCAAGCCGAATGATGGAAAACTGTCCCAGCGTTACGTAAAGCTGCTTGCAGGTGCGTGTTGTGACCAAATCATCGTCAAAGCAATTTGTGATGTCATTGGGAATGTCACGATGCTCGCAGTCGCAGTCCTTGTGGCAGGACTCCTCCACGATTTTCATGGACAGCGCCAGCGGGTCAACAACCTCCACAACCGCAACCGGCAGACAGCTTTGGCGCACGCCGCCGTTTCCGCGGCTACGAGAGGTAAACACCTTTGAGTTGCCCTCGCTGCCATATAGGATTATCCTTTTTTCAAAAACCGCAAGCCCCTTAACTGGTCTTTCTCCCGGGAAAGCTTCGCCGCACACCTTGTAGAAATATGTTACATCAACGGTGTAGCAGCCACGATTAAAATTGATTTCCTCCACTCTCACGTCGGCGTAAAGCAGTGTCGCCGAGCGTGGTCTAATGCTGAACGCCGTGTCAATAACCGACTGTGAGCCGCAAGTTGGGTATACCCGCAAATCCTCAATGCAATCCTTATCCCGACAGGAATCGAAGATTTTGCTGGTGTGTATACATACGGCTTCACGGATACAATCCGGTGTGGCAATCGGTCCGGGTTTTAATTTATCCGCCATTATTATACCTCCTGGCAATAGAAATTTGATGTTCTTCGATACAGTCTATGCCAAAACAGGGGATATGTGATAACAATAATTTGACGTGGAGGGCAAAAAGAATTATAATGAAATGTAAATGTGCGTTAGACTGACGATAGCTGTCTAAATATGCGCGGCTGTGTCCCTCCGACATTCAATGCGGCGGGGCACAAAAATGTTAACTAACAAGGTTTGGAGGCTTACGTATTGGAAAGACTTGGGTTCATCCACGAGAAGCTTGATATCAAGCTCCTTATTCTTTTTGTCCTTCGGCGCCTTCCCTCTGCTGTCAGCTTCGAGGAGCTTTCGGAGCTTGTCCTCATCGACGACGGCATCGACTACTTCGACTACACTCAGTGTCTTGCTGAGCTTGTGGAAACCGAACACATCGAAAAAGGCGAGCAGGGCTACAAAATCACAAAAAAAGGCATTGACCACAGCGACACCGTTGAAAGCAGAATTCCCTTTTCCGTCCGCAGCAAGGCGGAGGTTGACATCGTTCCCATCATCGAAAGAATGAAGCGGGACGCCCTCATAAAAACCTCCCACAAAACCTTGGACAACGGCGGCAACATGGTCAAGCTTTCTCTGTCCGACGGCATCGGGAACATTTTGTCCCTTTCCATCCTCACCGCAGGCGAGGAGCAATCCACAGCCATGGAAAAATATTTCCGCGCCGACGCGGAGGGAATGTACCACAAAATCATCGCCCTCCTAACACCTCCGCCACAATAAAAAATAAGGGGAAAATTTTATGAACACAATCATTCCCGAGGGCTACAAAAGCGCCCTCGGAATTTATGATACCCAAAAAGCAATCGAGCTGCTCCACCGCATTTTTGGCGACAGACTTTCCGGCGCGCTTAACCTTATCCGCGTTTCCGCCCCCCTGTTTGTCCAAGACAATTCCGGGCTGAACGACGACCTTAACGGCGTTGAGCGCCCCGTTTCCTTCGACATTGCCCACACCAGCGGCAACGCCCAAGTTGTGCATTCCCTTGCAAAATGGAAGCGCCTTGCCTTGAAGCGCTACGACATCTATCCCGGCAAGGGCATCTACACCGACATGAACGCCATCCGCCGTGATGAGGACATGGATAACCTGCACTCCGTCTATGTGGACCAGTGGGACTGGGAAAAGGTCATCGAAAAAGCCGACAGAAATGTGGACTACCTGAAAGCGACGGTGGAAAAAATCGTCAGCTCAATCTGCGACACACAAATAACCCTCCAATCAATTTTTCCAAAGCTTGCCTTGGGCGGCAAACTTTCCGAAAACGTCACCTTCGTAACGGCTCAGGAGCTGGAGGACCTTTACCCAGCGCTTACAGCCAAGGAGAGGGAGGACGCCTTTGTCCGTAAACACGGCACCGTTTTCATTATGGGCATCGGCGGAGCGCTTCGCTCCGGCAAGCCCCACGACGGACGTGCCCCCGACTACGACGATTGGAGCCTTAACGGCGACATCATGTTCTATTTTGAACCTCTTGATTGCGCCATGGAAATCTCCTCAATGGGCATCCGTGTTGACTCCGAAACCATGGACAGGCAATTAAGCCTTTCCGGCTGCAACGACAGGCGGGAAAAAATGTACCACAAAATGCTGCTGAACAATGAGCTTCCCCTTACCATCGGCGGCGGCATCGGACAGTCTCGTCTTTCCATGCTTTTGCTGAACAAGGCGCACATCGGTGAGGTTCAGGTTTCAATTTGGGACGAGCAAACCATCAATGTTTGTGAAAATGCAGGCGTTATGCTCCTCTAATACCGCGATTTTACCCGAAATTATCTATATTGGGTATTATTCGTCTAAGTTCCTTGCTAATTCTCGAAAAATCGTGTATAATCTATTTATACTAATTAAATGAATATAAAGTTTTTCACAGGAGGGGTTTGTTTTGTTCAGCGTTGGAGATCAGATTGCTCACCCAATGCACGGAGCGGGAGTAATTGACAGCATCGTCAAGCGCAAGGTTGACGGCGAAGAAAGAGAATATTTCGTTTTGAAGCTCCCTGTGGGTGATATGCTTGTTATGATCCCCGTTGAATCCACCGAAAGCATTGGAGTAAGACCAATCATCGGGCGCAGTGAGGCGGAGGATATCATCAAATCCTTCGAACACATCGAAGTAACAACAACCCAAAATTGGAATAAACGATATCGGGAAAATATGGTCAAAATCAAAAGCGGCGACCTCAACGAGGTCGCGGGTGTCATTAAGGGGCTAATGCTTCGCGAGTCCGACCGCGGTCTTTCAACGGGCGAGCGAAAAATGCTCCACTCGGCAAAGCAAATCCTTATTTCCGAAATCGTCCTGTCCGAATCCACCAGCTACGAAGAAGTTGAAAACCGCATCAACATCGCGGTTTCCTAATAAAAGTCAATAGACGGGCAGCGTACAGCACTGAAGTTCGTTTTCATGCAAACGCTCCCGTTTGTTTTGTTTTTAAAGACAAAAACCAAACTAAACCGCTAAATCATCCAATCAAGGAGGGCGAAATGTTTCCTTTAAACACCTCAAAAAAACACCTTTGCAGCGCAGTTGTGGTTGCCGCGGGCAGCTCTCAGCGCTTTGGGGGGGACAAAATCTTTGCCCTGCTCCAAAATATTCCTGTGCTTGCCTATTCACTGCTCACCCTTAACAGCTCCGAAAACGTCAGCGAAATCATCGTTGTCACCGACAGCTCAAAAATTGAGAATGTTGCGAAGCTCTGTGAAACCTACAAAATCCACAAGGTAACAAAAATCGTTTGCGGCGGTGAAACCAGAGTTCATTCCGCGCTTTCGGGCATCTCCGAGGCTGACCCAAAGGCGGCGCTTATCGCCATCCACGACGGCGCGCGCCCGCTTGTCACCCTTGCAGTTATCAATTCTGCCATCGAAAGCGCAATGAAGCACAAGGCGGCGGTTCCCGTTTTGCCCGCTCGTGACACCGTAAAAATCGTCAAGGAGGGCAGGGTTCAAAGCACGCCCGACAGGGCATCTGCCTTTTGCGCCCAAACACCTCAGGTTTTTGTGCCGGAGCTTATCAAGGGCGCGCTGACAAGCGCCGCTCAAAATGAGCTAATTGTTTCCGACGATGCCCAAGCGATGGAGCTTTTGAACATCCCGGTTTACGTCACGGAGGGCAGCGAGGAAAACATCAAAATCACCACACCCCTTGATTTAATGCTTGCGGAAGCCATACTTCGCTCCCGAAAAGAAAAATTTGCCGCCTCAAACGGCGCCTGTCTTTGAGGTAACACCATGAGAATTGGTCACGGCTATGACGTTCACGCTTTCGGTGAAAACCGCAGGCTTATTTTGGGCGGAGTTGAAGTCCCCTATGAGCGGGGGCTCCTCGCCCATTCCGATGGCGACGTTCTGCTTCACGCGCTTATGGACGCGATTTTGGGCGCGGCGGCGCTGGGAGACATCGGGCAGATGTTCCCCGACACCGACCCCCAATACAAAAACGCGGACAGCGGTGAGCTGCTGCGCCTTGTTTATTTGCGGGTCACAACTCTTGGCTACAGCCTTGAAAACCTTGACTGCACAATAATCGCCCAAGCGCCTCGGCTTTCGGGCTTTATCCCCCAAATGGTCAAAAACATTGCCGACATTCTCCAAATTTCCCCCTCAAGGGTCAACGTGAAAGCCACCACCGAGGAGCATTTGGGCTTTACGGGCAGGGGAGAGGGCATTGCCGCCCACGCTGTGGTACTGCTTAATAACTGAACATGAGCCAAACAAAAAGCATAATATATGTCAGACCGAGTTTGCAGGTCTGACTACTTCACGGAAGGAAAATTATTATGCTTCAGTATCTTCTCATGTGCAGGTCACTGACCTATGCCCAGCGCGCCGCACGAGTTCTCGAACGCGTCGGCATCAGCGCAATCATCACAAAAGCGCCAAAAAGTGCCGCCGGAGACGGCTGCAATTACAGCGTTAAGGTTTCTGAGCGCAAATTGCCCGGTGCTTTGCGTGAGCTGAATAGGGCGGGGCTTGGACCCTCTCGGGTTTTTCTCGTCTCCATGGACGGCTCGATAAGCGAGGTGAGATGATGATTTACCTTGACTGCGCCGCGACAAGCTTCCAAAAGCCCAAGGGCGTTGCCCTTGGAATTAACCGCGCGCTGCAAACAATGGCAAGTCCCGGCAGGGGCTGTCATCGTCCTGCAATGGCGGCGGCGGACTGTGTTCTCAATTGCCGCCTGCTGCTGGCTTCATTTTTTAATGTTGATGACCCGGAAAAGGTCATTTTTACTTTTAACGCCACCCACGGTCTTAATATTGCCATAAATTCTTTGGTCAAGGCGGGTGACAAGGTTGTTGTCTCCGCCTTTGAGCATAATGCCGTTATGCGGCCACTGACGGCATTGGGCGCTGATATCTGCATTGCAAAATCACGGCTTTTTGACCGCGAAGGCACCATCGACGCCTTTGTCCGCTCTCTCCGTGGCGCAAAATGCGCAGTCTGCACCCACGTTTCAAACGTTTTCGGCTTCATTTTGCCCATTGAGGAAATTGCTGCCGCCTGCCGAAAAATGCAGGTTCCGCTCATAATCGACGCCTCCCAATCGGCGGGAATTTTGCCCTTGGACTTCACCGCCTTGGGCGCAGCTTTTCTTGCGGCACCGGGGCACAAGGGACTTTTGGGACCTCAGGGCACAGGAGTTTTGCTTTGCAACTGCCCCGCCACTCCAATTCTTTTCGGCGGCACAGGCAGTGCCAGCGCAAATCCGCTGATGCCGGAATTTCTTCCCGACAGGCTGGAAGCGGGCACTCACAACGTTTTGGGAATTTCCGGGCTTTTGGGCGGGCTTTCCTATGTGGTTTCAAGACCCGTGGGTGCAATTGCCGCCCACGAAAGAGCCTTGGCGGCAAGCTTTGCGGCGGAGCTTTCCAAAGTTCCCCGCCTTCGGGTTTATTTTTGCGGGGAGCCGGGGCTTCAGGGCGGAGTTGTCTCAATCCTCAGCGAAAAAATCGCCTGCGACGAGCTTGCGGAACGGCTGGGCAACATGGGAATTTGCGTCCGCGCGGGGCTTCATTGCGCGCCCTCAGCCCACAAAACCGCGGGAACCTTCGATAGCGGAACAGTCAGATTTAGCTTTTCACCCTTTAATTCCGCCGGCGACGCTATTGCGGCAGCAAATTCTTTGAAAAAAATCCTAAATAATATGTAAATTACGACCATTTACGTTTGCCATTTGGGCAAATATCATATATAATGTTTTAAATATGGGTAAGTATGCTCAAATGGGCGGTAATGCGCTCTGCCACGGGAGCGCAACGCCTTTCCGATACACTCTATGAGCAGAGGTAACAATCAATGGAAGAGCTCAAAAACAACCTATCCCAATCAGTCAACTACCTTTTCTCGGCACGGGTATCCGACATCCTCGACATGCTCATTGTCGCCTTCCTCATCTACAAGCTGATTGGTCTTATCCGCCGCACAAATTCAACAAAGGTCGCAAAGGGCATCGTAATCATCCTCTTTGCCCTTTGGGTTTCAGATTGGTTCAGACTAACCGTTGTCAATTTCCTTTTGGGAAAAACGGTTGAGCTGGGCCTGCTTGCCTTGGTAATCCTCTTTCAGCCCGAGCTTCGGCGAATTTTGGAACGGGTGGGCAGCAAGAGCATTTTGTCCTTCCTTCGGGGCAATGTCCATGTCAAATCCGTCAACACCGCCATCACCCAAACCGTCATTGCCTGCAACGACATGTCAAAAACCAAAACAGGCGCGCTTATCGTTTTTGAGCGCATCAACAAGCTGGACAACCAAATGAACACCGGCACAATCATCAATTCCGACGCCACGGCGGATCTTATCAAAAACATCTTCTATGACAAGGCGCCCCTTCACGACGGTGCCATCATCATCAGCGACGGCCGTATCGCCGCCGCGGGCTGTATGCTGCCCCTTTCAAACAACCAAAACCTGAGCCGTGACCTTGGCATGCGCCACCGTGCGGGCATCGGCATGAGCGAACATTCCGACGCCGTTATCGCCATTGTTTCCGAGGAAACCGGCGCAATCTCCATCGCGGTTGACGGAATGCTAAAGCGCCACCTCACCCCCGAAACCTTTGAAAAAATTCTCCGCAACGAGCTAATCGTTGAGGACGAGCTGGAGGGAAAGAAAAAGCTTGACCTTTTCTCCCGCATCAGGATAGGTAAGAAAAATGGATAAAAAAAACACCGCCCCAAAGCTTTGGGACAACAAAATATTCTGGGTCGTGTTCTCGCTTCTTGCCTCTGTGCTCCTTTGGGTTTACGTTACCTCCACCGAGGGCAACATCATCAAGCAAAGCTTTGAGGGCATCCCCGTTGAATTTACAGGCTCCGAAACTCTCCGCGAAAAAGAAGGGCTGGTGGTTTCAAACGTCAGCTCAAGCACGGTTTCAGTCACCCTTCGCGGCACCCGCCGTGAACTTACAAAGCTGAAATCCTCCGACCTTAAGGCGGTTATCGACGTTTCAAAAATCACAACTCGGGGCAATAACCGTGTTGGCTACGACATCACCTACCCCCTTGGTGTGGACGGAAACTCAATCGACGTCATTTCCCGTGCGCCTCAGGCAATCAGCTTTGACGTTGACAAAACCAACAAGGTAGCAGTTGAGCTTCGCGGTCAATTCGACGGCACAGCGCTTGAGGGCTATGTTGTTGGCAACATCGTTTTTGACCCCCAAACCGTGAACATCAGCGGACCCGAAAACGAAATCAAAAAAGTCGCCTATGCTTGGGTTTCCATCCAACGCAAGGACGTTGACAAAACCATCAAGTTCGACTCTCCCTATGTCCTTATGGATATCGACGGCAACGAAATCAAGGCAAACAACATCACCCTTGACACCGACACCGTTTCCGTAACCCTCCCCATCACGGCAACAAAAGAGGTTCCCCTCACGGTTGACCTTGTGGATGGCGGCGGCGCCACCGTTGAAAACGCAAAAATCACCTGCGACCCCGCAACCATCAAGGTTTCCGGTGACCCGGCTGTGCTTGCGGGCATCAACAAAATCTCCTTGGGCACCGTTGACCTTGCCTCCTTTGCCCTCAGCTTTGAGGAAAACTACCCCATCGTTTTGGACAACAAAATCTCCAACATGACAGGCATTACCGAAGCAAAGGTCGCAATCAGCGTCATCGGCTTGGAAACCCGCAAGTTTAACGTCACAAACATCTCCGTCAAGGACCTTCCGGAGGGGCGCAGCAGCGAAATCATCACCGAAAATGTTGAGGTTACCCTTCGGGGCAGCAAGGCTGTTCTCGACAAAATCAAGGCAAATAACATCCGCGTGGTCGCCGATTTAGCAGACCTTGGCGGCGCGGCAGGCGTGTTCCAGCCCATTGCAAAAATTTATGTCGATGGCTTTACAGACGTTGGCGCCATCGCCACCGGCGGAAAAGATTACTCCATCTATGTCAAAATCACCTAGCGTTTCTGCGGAAAGGAAACACCAATGATAAAAAGCATGACAGGCTATGGCGGCGCAAAGGGCGCCCACTGCGGCTATGAGCTGTCCATCGAACTAAAAAGTGTTAACAATCGCTACCTTGACACCTCTGTCAGAATGCCTCGGGGCTTTATGTTTGCGGAGGATGCTGTCAAAGCCGCCGTTCAGGCTCACGTCACCCGCGGCAAAATCGACGTATTCATCAGCAGCAACCTCCTTGCCGAAAACGACATTAAGGTTTCTGTTAACGAAGCCTTGGCGGGGGAATACAAAGCCGCCTTGGAAACTTTGGGAGCAAAGCTGAACATCTCGGCTGAGGTTACGGCGCTGGAGCTTTCAAGGTTCCCGGACGTTCTTGTTGTGGACAAAAAAGAACTCAACAAGGAGGAAGCCTTAAGCGAGCTTTTGCAGGTTCTTGAGGAGGCGCTTCAAGACTTTGACGCAATGCGTCTGCGGGAGGGCGAAAAGCTCTATCAGGACATTGCCTCCCGTTTAACTTCCATCGAGAGCATGGTTTCCCTTATCGAAGCCCGCTCCCCCCAAACCGTCACCGAATACCGAGAGCGTCTCACAAAGCGCATGCTGGAGGTTTTGGAAAACAAGGCGCTGGACGAGAGCCGCATCCTCACCGAAGCTGCCCTCTATGCCGACCGTATCGCCGTTGATGAGGAAACCGTTCGGCTTCGCTCCCACGTCAGCCAAATGCGTGAAATGCTTTCAAGCTCCGTCCCCGTGGGCAGAAAGCTGGACTTCATCGTTCAGGAGCTGAACCGTGAAACCAACACCATCGGCTCAAAATGCAACAATCAGGACATTACCCGTGTGGTTTTCGACCTCAAATCCGAAATCGAAAAAATCCGCGAGCAGGTTCAAAACATAGAATAGGAGACACAACATATGAAGCTTATCAATATCGGTTTTGGCAATATGGTCTCCGCCTCTCGAGTAATTGCAATCGTCAGCCCCGAGTCGGCTCCAATTAAGCGCATCATCCAAGACGTGCGTGACAAGGGACTTCTTATCGACGCCACCTATGGCAGACGCACAAGAGCTGTTGTCATTATGGACAGCGGTCATTTTGTCCTCTCCGCAATCCAACCCGAAACCGTTGCCGGCAGGATGAGCGGAAAAAACGAACAGGAGTCGGGAGGAGACAGCGAAAATGAATGACGAAGGCAAGCTGATTGTCATATCCGGTCCCTCGGGCGCCGGTAAAAGCACAGTCATTTCAAAGCTGATGGGCAAGGTGGAAAATCTTTGCTTTTCAGTTTCCGCAACCACCCGAAGCCCCCGTCAGGGCGAAAAGGACGGCGTTGATTATTTCTTCATTGAAAAATCCGCCTTCGAAAACCTTATCCGACATAACGAGCTTTTAGAATACGCCAATTATGTCGATAACTATTACGGCTCTCCCAAAGCGCCCGTCTTTGAAAACCTTCGCGCCGGAAAAAGCGTGGTCTTTGACATCGAGGTTCAGGGCGCAATGCAAATCAAGCAGCAGTGCTCCGAAGCCATTCTGATTTTCCTCATTCCCTCCCACTTTTCGGAAATCGAAAAGCGCCTTCGTGGCAGAGGCTCCGACAGCGAGGAAAAAATTGCCCAGCGCATCCAAACAGCAAAGCACGAATACTCAATGGCGCTCAATTACGACTACATCGTCATAAATGACGACCCGGATTGCGCCGCAAACGAAATTCAAGCCATCCTAACCGCCGAAAAATGCAGGGCGGAAGACCGAAAAAATTATTTAACAGAGGTGTGCCCATTATGATGCTATATCCCCCCATGGCCGACTTGGTCGAAAAAACCGGAAGCCGTTATCTGCTTGTGAACCTTGTTGCACGCAGAGCGCGCGAAATTTCCACAATGGCTCAGGAAAACGAAATAACCCTTGACAAAAAGCCCGTTTCCTGCGCGATTGACGAGGTTTACACCGGCAGACTTAAGGTCGCCGACGAAACTCTTGTCATCGAGGACCCCAACGAGTTTTCAAGCGTCCACTACACAAAATAACCCCCAATCCCCAAAGCACAACAAAAAAATCGTTTCAATCCAAGGGCGGAGGCGAGAAACCAGCCATGAAAAACCAAATTGCAAAAATTGCGGTTTCCGCCGCAACCTATTGGATTGACAGACCCTATGATTACCTTATCCCGGCGGAGCTTTCCGAAAAGGTCACGCCGGGAATTCGAGTTATGGTTCCCTTTTCCCGTGGAAATCGCGGGGCAGAGGGCATTGTTCTTGCCATCGTCTCGTCCTCACCCTACGAAAAACTAAAATCAATCACCGAAATTTTGGATGAGTCTCCGGTGCTTTCCGATGAACTCATTAGCCTTGCGCTGTGGATGCGCAACCGCTTTTTTTGCACGGTTTATGAAGCCGTTAAGGCAATGCTCCCCGCCGGGCTTTGGTACAGCATCAGCGCAAGCTGTAGCATAACCGAGGGCTGGGACAGGGAAAAAGCCTTTGACGCCGCCGGAAAATCCGAAGTCCAGCACAAAATTTTGGATATAATTTTTGCAAATGGCGGCTCCTGCGACTTTTCCCTCTTGGAAAAAGCCTTTGACGCCGACCCCACCCCCTCTCTCAAAAAGCTTGCGGAAAAGGGCGCAGTCCAAACCGAGCTTTCAAAGCTTCGCCGTGTTCGGGACAAAACCATGAGCTTCGCAAGCCTTAACATCCCCGGCGAGGACGCCCTCAATTTATCCGCCGCAAAGCGCCGCTCCGCCCCCTCTCAGGCGGCGGTTTTGGAGCTTTTGGCAAATTTTGGCGGTGCCTCCGTCAGCGACATCCGTTACCTTACCGGCGCCTCCGCCGCCACAGTTCGCCGCCTTGAAGCCGACGAACTCCTAACAATCGACCAAATCGAAATTTTTCGCAGACCCGATTACAAAATCGGCGAAGCCCTTGAGCTTCCCACCCTAAACCCCGCCCAAGTCCAAGCGTTTGAAGGCATTTCATCCCTTACGGAGGGCACAAGCGCAAAGGCGGCACTGCTTTACGGCGTCACAGGAAGCGGAAAAACCGCCGTCTATGTCCGCCTTATCGCAAGGCTTCTAAGCCGTGGAAAGGGCTCCATCCTTTTGGTTCCCGAAATTGCCCTCACCCCCCAAATGCTCCAAACCTTCTCCTCCTATTTTGGCGACGAAATTGCCGTTATGCACAGCTCTCTCTCCGTTGGCGAGCGCTATGACGAGTGGAAGCGCATAAAATCCGGCGAGGCAAAGGTGGTTATCGGCACCCGAAGCGCGGTTTTTGCCCCGGTTCAAAACCTTGGCATCATCATCATCGACGAGGAGCAGGAGGACACCTACAAATCCGAAAACTCCCCCCGCTACCACGCCCGTGATGTGGCAAAATTCCGCTGTTTTTCAAGCGGCGCCACCCTGCTTTTGGGCAGTGCCACCCCGGATATTGTCAGCCGTTACAACGCCCAAATCGGCAAATACAGCTACTTTTCCATTCCCGACCGCTTCAACCAAATGCCCATGCCACGAGTCGAAATTGTGGACATGAAAAAGGAACTGCGTGAGGGTCGGGGCGAAAACTTAAGCTCTGTCCTCATAAACGAGCTCCGGGAAAATATCGACCGCGGTGAGCAGAGCATTCTGTTCCTTAACCGCCGCGGAATGAACAAGCTTATTAGCTGCGCTGCCTGCGGGTTCACCTACAAGTGCCCCCGTTGCAGCGTCAGCCTCACATATCACAGCGCGAATAATCGGCTTATGTGCCATTATTGCGGCTTTTCCCAAGCAATCGAAAGCGCCTGCCCCGAATGCGGCGGCGCACTCAATTTCGTCGGTGCGGGCACCCAAAAAATCGAGGAGGAGCTTTCTCAAATCTTCCCCGAAACCGAAATCATCCGCATGGACACCGACACCGTTTCAAAATCCGGCTCCCACGAAGCTCTGCTTTCAAAGTTTCGGGAGGAGCGCGTCCCCATCATGGTTGGCACCCAAATGGTCACAAAGGGGCTGGATTTTCCAAATGTCACCCTTGTGGGCGTCATTTCTGCCGACCAAGCCCTCTACTCCGGCGATTTTCGCGCCGCCGAGCGTTGCTTTTCCCTCATCACTCAGGTTGTGGGACGCTCCGGCAGGGGAGACGCGCCCGGGCGGGCGGTCATCCAAACCCTCAGCCCCCAAAACGAAGTCATCCAAAACGCGGCAAACCAAGATTACGACAGCTTCTACGCCTCCGAGCTTGAAATTCGCAGGCTTCAGTGGTCACCGCCCTTTGCCGATGTTTTTTCAATAACCGCCACCGGGCTTTACGAAGCGCTGGTGCTCCACTGCCTCAACTCCATCAAGCAGGTTCTTGCAAAGCAACTCAAAAAAAGGGCGGACGCCCGAGTTTTGGGACCCGCGCCCCTGCCAATTGTCCGTGTTAACAACCGCTTCCGCTACCGCATCACCCTGCTTTGCAGTGACGATAAGGAAATTCGTCAGCTTGTTTCCGACGTTATTTCCCACTACAGCGCGGAAAAAGAATTTAAGGGTGTTTCAATTTTTGGAGATATCAACCCCAATCAATAGGAGAAATTTTTATGGCTTTACGCAACATTGTAAAAAAAGGTGAAAAAGGGCTGGATAAGCACTGCCGCCCCATTACAGAATTTAACGAAAGACTGCACATCCTGCTGGACGATATGCGGGAAACGCTTGACGTCTCAAACGGCGTTGGGCTTGCGGCACCTCAGGTGGGCGTTTTGCGCCGCGCCGTGTTGGTTTTGGAAACCAACGTCCCCGAGGGCGAGGACGACTACTACATCGAACTCATAAACCCGGAAATTCTGGAATTTGACGGCGAGCAAACCGGCGCCGAGGGCTGCCTTTCCGTTCCCGGGGTCTATGGGCTTGTGACCCGCCCAAACCATGTTAAGGTTCGCGCTCAGGACAGAAACGGCAACAGCTTTGAGGTTGAGGGTTATGGAATTACCGCCCGCTGCTTCTGCCACGAAATTGACCACCTTGAGGGCAAGCTTTTCACCGAAATTGCCGACCATATCCTCAGCGACGAGGAGCTGGAAAACCTGACCAACGGCGGAGATGAAGAATAATGCGCATTGTTTTTATGGGCACTCCCGATTTTGCCGCGGTGTCACTTCGTGCCCTGCTTGATGAGGGCTTTGATGTCGTTGGCGTTTTCACCCAGCCGGACAAGCCCAAAAATCGGGGCATGAAGCTTACGGAAAGCCCGGTCAAGCTTTTGGCGGCGTCTTCGGGAATTCCCGTTTTTCAGCCGGCAAAAATGCGGGACGGAGCAGCCCTTAAAATTTTAAAGGAGCTGGCGCCCGACCTTGTTGTTGTGGTTGCCTACGGGCGCATTTTGCCCGATGATATCCTTGCCGTGCCGCCGCTTGGCTGCATCAACATCCACGGCTCCCTGCTTCCAAAATATCGGGGCGCCGCCCCCATCCAATGGTCTGTCTTAAACGGCGACGAAATTACGGGCGTCACCTCCATGTACCTTGCCAGCGAAATGGACACAGGCGACCTTATCTACACCGCCGAAACCAAAATCGGCGAATACGAAACCTCGGCACAGCTTTTTGACCGCCTTGCAGTCTTGGGCGGCGAGCTTTTGTGCAAAACCGTTTCCGATATAAAATCAGGCACTGCCCCACGCACCCCTCAAAATCACCAGCTTGCAACTCTTGCGCCCCCACTATCCAAGGAAATGTCCCCAATTAACTGGAACAATTCCCCACGCGCAATCATCAAGCAAATTTGCGGGCTTAACCCTTGGCCTGTTGCAACAACGGAGCTTTTGGGCGTTTCCTTCCGAATTTTCGCCGCTGAATACAGCGAAAACACAACAACAAAGCCGGCTGGCAGCGTTCTTTCTGCCGACAAAAAGGGCATTGAAGTCGCCTGCGGTGCGGGCAAAACCCTTCTAATCACAAGGCTTCAGGCAGCCGGGGGCAAGCAAATGTCCGCCGCCGATTATCTTCTTGGTCACCCCATGACCCTTTAAAAAAAATTATCCGAGCGCAAGCTCTTGGAGGTCACAATGGCAAAATCCGCAAGGGAAGCGGCTCTTTCAATTTTGGAGCGCTGCCGCAGAAAACAGGCTTTTTCAGACGCGCTTTTGAGCAGCGTTGTGAAGGATGCCGGGCTTGGCACAAAGGACAGCGCCCTCACCGCAAAGCTTTGCTACGGCGTTTTGCAAAACATGGCACTCTGCGACTTTTACATCGACTGTTTCACCTCGGCAAAGGCGCAAAAGCCGGAGCCCAAGGTTCGGGATATTCTTCGAATTTCCGTCTACCAAATCCTCTTTTTGGATAGAATTCCCGCCCACGCGGCGGTTAGCGAGGGCGTTAACCTTTGCAAAATCTGCGGATTTTCCCGTGCAAGCGGCTATGTTAACGCAATTTTGCGCAAGGTTTCCGTTTCACGGGACAAGCTTCCAAAAATCCCCATGGAGGACAAAACCGAATATCTCTCCATCAAATTCAGCACTCCAAAGCCGCTGACGGCTCTCCTTGTTTCCGAATTCGGCTTTGACTTCACCGAAAAACTGCTGGAGGCGAACAACCTTCCCGCCCCCATGACAATTCAGGTCAACACCCTAAAAACCACCACGGCAGAGCTTTCCGCCGCCTTGGAGGCAAAGGGAATTTCCTGCAAGCCCCACGAATTTTTACAAGATTGCTTGGAAATTTCCGAAACAGGGGATTTGGGCGCTCTTGATGAGCACAAAATGGGACTGTTTTATGTTCAGGACGCCGCCGCCCGACTTGCAATTTTGGCAGCCGACCCCAAGCCCGGCGCAAAGGTTTTGGATGCCTGCGCCGCCCCGGGGGGAAAGAGCTTTTCCGCCGCCATTATGATGAAAAACAGCGGCAGTATCATGGCTCACGACATCCACGCCAACAAGCTTCAGCGTGTTTCCGACGGCGCGAAGCAACTGGGAATTGACATCATCAAAACCGAAAATATGGACGCCACCCACCCCTTTAAGTCGCTTATTTCCGCCTGCGACCTTGTTCTTGCGGACGTGCCCTGCTCCGGCTTGGGCGTTATCCGCAAAAAACCGGACATCCGCTACAAGGACATCTCCGAAACGGAGCGCCTGCCCGAAACCCAGCTTGCAATCCTTGAAGGGCTTGCTCCCTGCGTCCGACCCGGCGGCGTTTTGCTCTATTCCACCTGCACCATCCTAAGCCGTGAAAACGGCGGCGTTATCGCAAGCTTTCTCGCACTGCACCCCGAGTTTTCGGCGGAGGCTTTCGAGCTTCCCCAGCCAATCGGAAGCGTTTTAAGCGGCATGATAACACTTTTCCCCCAGCTCCACAACACCGACGGCTTTTTCATCTGCAAGCTGAGGAAACAAAATGAAAGCTGATATAAAATCTCTCCTCCCCGAGGAGCTTGCCGCCCTGCTTTCCCAAATGGGCGAACAAAAATACCGTGCCAAGCAAATTTTCACTTGGCTCAGCCGTGGCGTTTCCGGCTTTGACGAAATGCTGGATTTATCCAAAAAGCTCCGTGAAACCTTGGACGAAGGCTTTTTCATCACACCGCCAAAGGCAATCCGCAAGCAGGTTTCAAAGCTTGACGGCACCATCAAATACCTTTGGGAGCTGTCCGACGGCAACGCCATCGAAACCGTTGTCATGAGCTACAAATACGGCAACACGGTTTGCATTTCCTCACAGGTTGGCTGCCGTCAGGGCTGTGCCTTCTGCGCCTCCACCATCGGCGGTCTTGTGCGCAACCTTAGCCCCTCCGAAATGCTGGACGAGGTGCTCTTTTCTCAAATCGACTCCGGGCTTCCAATTTCAAACATTGTCCTCATGGGCATTGGCGAACCTCTTGACAACTTCGAAAATGTAATGAAATTCATCAAGCTTGTGAACCACCCGGATGGAATGAATATCGGCATGCGCCACATTTCCCTCTCCACCTGCGGGCTTACGGAATTTTTGCCAAGGCTTGCCGATGAAGCCCCCCAGCTCACTCTATCCATCTCGCTCCACGCCCCGGACGACGAAACCCGAAGCAGGCTTATGCCCGCAAACAGGGGCAGGGGAGTTGACTCTTTAATTTCCGCCTGCCAAGGCTATTTCAAAAAAACGGCACGGCGCATCTCCTTTGAATATGCCATGATAGACGGCGTGAACGACACTCCAAAGCAGGCAAAGCTCCTTGGTGAAAAAGCAAAAAAAGTTGGCGCTCACATCAACCTCATCCCCCTAAACCACGTTGAGGAACGGGAATTTTGCCCCAGCACAAACCAAAACCTTAAAGCATTTGTAAAAATTCTGGAGGACATGGGCGCAAACGTAACGGTTCGCCGCCGTTTGGGCAGCGATGTTGACGCCTCCTGCGGTCAGCTTCGAAGAAAAGCCTCAAAATCAAGCAATTAGGAGGAACGAATGAAAGGCTACACCATAACCGACATCGGTAAGGTGAGATCCGAGAACCAGGATTGCGTTAGGTTCATTCAAAACACCTTACCCTCATTTTCAGTTCTTGCCCTTTGTGACGGAATGGGCGGCGCCCGTGCGGGCAGCGTTGCAAGCGAGGTTGCCCTTAGCAACTTCCTTAACCGCATCACAGCCTCCCTTTCCGACAAAAAAAAGAAAAACACCGAGGCTCTTATCAGCGAAGCTGTCAGCTACGCAAACCAATGCGTTTTTGAACGCGCTTTGACCGACGATGAATGCGACGGAATGGGCACAACCCTTGTTGCCGCAATTATCAGGGGTCGCCAATGCTTCGTTGCCAATGTGGGCGACAGCCGCGCCTACCTTATCTCCGAGGGCACAATTGTCCAAGTTACCCGGGACCATTCCTTTGTTGAGGACATGGTGGACAGGGGCACAATCACCCGTGAGCAGGCACGCGCCCACCCCCGCAAAAATGTCATCACCCGTGCTTTGGGAGCCGAGGAATTCGTCGATTGCGACATTTTTTCACCTGATTTCCTCAAAAACGACATCCTGCTCATCTGCTCCGATGGCTTGAGCAACACCCTAAACGATGACGAAATTTTAGAAATAGTCATTAACAACAAAAGTCTCGCCGATATGGGAAAGCTGCTTTTGGATTTGGCTCTCTCAAGGGGCGCACCCGATAATGTTACCGTTGGCCTGCTTCAAAAATAAATGAAAATTTTGTACGCTTTTGCGTTACCTCATATAATATGGAGGACAGACTATGGAAAATAGCATGGACAGATACCTGGGGCAAACCCTGGATAACCGATATGAGCTTCTTGAAGTCATCGGCTCCGGCGGCATGGCGGTTGTTTACAAGGCGCTTTGTCATCGGCTTAACCGCTATGTGGCGGTCAAAATTCTAAAGGACGAATTTGCCCGTGATGAGGAATTCCGCGAGCACTTTAAGGCGGAGTCCCAAGCGGTTGCAATGCTTTCTCACCCAAACATCGTGGCAGTTTACGATTACAGCCGTGCTTCCGATTGCCAATATATCGTCATGGAGCTTTTGGAGGGCATCACCCTCAAGCAATACATGCAAAAAAAAGGCGCCCTCAGTTGGAAGGAAGCGCTGCATTTTGCCACCCAAATTTCCAAAGCGCTTGACCACGCCCACGGCAAGGGCATCGTCCACCGGGACATAAAGCCCCAAAACATCATGGTCGTGAAGGACGGCAGCATCAAGGTCGCAGACTTTGGCATTGCCCACCTCCAAAACGAATCCAGCGCCGAGGCGCGGGAAACCATGGGCTCCATCCACTACATTTCCCCGGAGCAGGCAAGAGGCGACAGCGTTGACGCACGGGCGGACATCTATTCCTTGGGCGTCGTCATGTACGAAATGCTCACGGGTCAGCTCCCCTATGAGGGGGACACCGTCGAGGCGATTGCCGTTCAGCACATAAATTCAATGCTAACCCTTCCGGGCGACATCAACCCCGATATCCCGCCCCGCCTTGAGGAAATCACCCTTAAGGCAATGACCGCGGACATAAATTCCCGCTACCAATCCGCCGAGGAGCTTTTGGAGGAGCTTGAAGCCTTCCGCAAGGAGCAAACCTCAAACGACGCGGCGGCAGACGATGTTTCCGCCCAATCCCTCAACTACTACGACGATGATTTGCCAAAGGGCGTCCGCCCCGTGGGCAGAGCAGGTGAGCTTTCAAAGCGTGACTACAGACGGCGCAAGGTTCGTTCCCGAAAGGTGAGCACCTATACCGGCTTTGCCTTGCTTGCAATTTTCCTGCTGGCACTGGTGGCATTTCTATACAATTATTGGATTAAAGACATCTTTTCTGACGCTCAGCGCATCGTAATTCCCAGCTTTGTCAGCGAAAAAAGCGAGGAAATCGTCAACAGCGAAGCCTATAAGGACACCTATAATTTCCACGTTACCTACACCATCGACCCCAATTTCCCCGAGGGCAGCATCATTTCCCAAGACCCGGAGGCGGGACGCAGCATCGCCCTTACAAGCGAGGGAATTGACGTCAATCTGGTCGTCAGCACCGGCGTTTTAATGACAAAGGTTCCCGACATGGTGAACCACGAATATCGGGAGGCGACAATCGCCCTTGAAAAACTGGGCTTCGTGGTCAAAACCGAAATAGTAGCCTCGGACAGCATTACAATCGACTATGTTGTCAGCACAAAGCCCGCAAAGGGCGAGGAGCTTCCCTCCGGCTCAACCATCTTCCTTTCCGTCAGCGGCGGCCCCAACATCGGTGAAGTCGTTATGCCAAACCTTGTGGGTCAGTCTCAGGACTCCGCAATTGCAATGCTTACAGAGCTTGTCCTCGATTTGGGCTCCATCAGCGAGGTCGAAAGCGATAAGCCAATCGGAACGGTTTTTTGGCAGAGCGTTACGGCGGGTGAGAAGGTCACGGAGCACACAACGGTCTACCTTAAAGTCTCCAAGGGTCCAAAAAACACGCCGCCACCCTCTGTGGCACCCTCCGAAGTCCCGACGCCCCCTGCGGAACAGCCTGTTGCTCCGCCCCCGCCCCCTGCAAATGGCGGAGAGGCGACAACTTGAGTATGCGGGGAACAATCATTAAGGCACTTAGCGGATTTTACTACGTCCGTGTTGAGGACAAAATTTACGAATGCCACGCCCGGGGTCGTTTTCGCCGTGAGGGGATTTCCCCATTAGTGGGCGATTTGGTTGATATCTGCCCCGAGGAAAACAACAAGGGCACAGTGGATGTCATTCTCCCCAGAAAAAACAGCTTTGCCCGCCCCTCTGTTGCGAACATCGACTGCATGGTAATTCTTGCCTGCGCCGTGAACCCCATCACCGACCCCTTCTTAATCGACAGAGTGACTTCCGCCGCCGAAAACGCGGGCTGTGAGGTGATTATCTGCATCAACAAGGCAGACCTTGACCCGGGCGACCTGCTTTACGACATCTACAAAACCACGGGCTATAAGCTTATCCGCACCAGCGCCCTATCCGGTGAGGGCTTGGCAGAGCTTCAAAGTGCCATTTCCGGCAAGCTCTGCGCCTTTACGGGAAATTCCGGCGTGGGAAAATCCAGCCTCCTTAACGCCCTTTCCCCGGAGCTTAACATCAAGGTTGGCGAGGTAAGCGATAAGCTGGGACGGGGTCGCCACACCACCCGCCATGTGGAAATTTTTCCCCTAGCTCACGGTGCCTCAATCGTTGACACGCCCGGTTTTTCCTCCTTCGACTTCGAAAAAACCGAGCACATCCCAAAGGAAGCACTGCAAAACTGCTTTTTGGAATTTGCCCCGCTTGTTGGCTCCTGCCGCTTTGACGACTGCTCCCACCGCAAGGAGCCGGGTTGCGCCATTTTGGAAGCTGTCAGCGCCGGGAAAATAAGCACCTCACGCCACGAAAGCTATGTGAAGCTCTATGACATTGCCGCCCAAACCAAAGACTGGGAGCTTCGTCAAAAATAATAACAAATATCCGCCCACCCGCATATTATGTACCGAGTACAGTAATATTCAGGGGGGCGGTTTTTTGCGCAAAAAGGTTAATGGCGGCAGACCGGGGATTGGCTGCGGCATTGTGTTGCTGGGAGTTTTTGTGCTTCTTGCGCTGGTTTTGCCCCCCGGGTTTTGGTGGTTCACGCTGGGCGTGTTTCTGATTTGGCTTGGTTTTTGGATTAGACGCTGTTGGCACTGATTTTTGCTTTGGAGGTGATTTGCTTTGAGAATAACGGTTATTTGTCCGCCAAAAATTGTGAGACGGCTGCTGGGAAAGCTTTTTTGTAAAAAAACTTAAGCCCAAAACAATTTGTCCGTTTCAAATCGCATAATCTCAGCTTGCCTCTCATATTGTTTATCGAAACCGTAATGAAAGGACTGATATTATGCGTTTGTCGCTTCATCGCAAAGAAAGCGATTGCTTTAAGCTTATATACAAGAGCGAAAATTTCAAGGAGGAGAGCTTGGAGCTTGTTGTGCCCGATGTGAGTGCCGATATCGGGAAAATTTTGGACGTCCGCGGGCAACTGCTTTTAAGGAGCAGAAAGGCAGAGACGGATAAGATTTATATTAGCGCCGACCTTGTTGTAAATCTGATTTACGCGGCAGAGGACAATGGGGGAGTGGGCAGTGTGGAAACGGTCATTCCCTTTGGCTTGGAGCTGGACGCAAAGGGAGCGGACGCAAACTCACGCCTTGTGGTAAATTGCCGCCTGTGCAGGCTTGAAGCACGGGCGCTTAACCCGAGAAAGCTGCTCCTGCGCGGTGAAATTGCCGTTTGCACCTCCTGCTATGCCGAGGACAAATTCGTGGTTTGGGACGGGCTGCCCGAGGGCGTGGAGCCGCCGATTTACCTGCGTTACATGGAGCTAAATCACAGCTTGGTGGTGGGCGTTCGGGACAAAAGCTTCGTCGTCTCCGATGAATATCGTCTGCCCACCAGCAGAGCGCCCGGCTCAAAATTGCTGAGCACAAATACTCAGGTTTGCGTCAGCGAAGCAAAGGCTGTGGGCAACAAGCTTGTGTTAAAGGCGAGCGCGGACACGGTGGCAATCTTCATCTGCGGCGAGAGCGGAATGCCCTTCAGTCAGCACTTTTCAACCCCTTTCTCCCAAATTATTGAGCTGGACAGCTACGGCGAAAACTATAGCAGCTCCGTGACGTTGGAGCTTTCCGAGGCAGAGTTTGTGCCCCTGCCCGAAAGAGACGGCAACGGCGCGCTGGCGGCGCAATTCCATGTCACGGCAACCGCGGTTTGCACAGAAAACAAAACCTCAAAATACGTTGAGGACGCTTACAGCAACAGGTTTGAGGTTGAGGTGGGCTTTGTGGAAATCACAGCCACAAAAACCGTTGCCAGCTATGTACAAAGATTGCAGTTAAAAGGAAATCTAAACGCCAAAGCAAGCTTGAACGAGATTACATATCTTGCCACCGTGGGCGTTTGCGCAGAGCTGAACGGCGAGGAAATAAGCTGTAGAGCCGACGTCAGCGGCGTTGGAACCGGCGGCACCGGAGAGCTTGAAGCCTTGGAGCTTGCCCTTCGTTCAAGCTTTGAAACCGAGCTTGCGGAAAACCAGTACATCGTAATAAAAAGCCTGTGCTACGAGCCCCTGACAGTAATCGGCACAGGAAGAAACGCGGAAATTTCCCTTGACGTGAATGTTTCCTTGGACATTATCGAGGAGCGCTACGCCAGCAACGTAAACGTTTTGGAGTTCGACGAAGCCGCGCCACTAAGAAGCTTCGGCAAGCCCTCCATGGTTGTGCTCTGCTCCGAAAAGGAAAATGACCTTTGGCAGATTGCAAAAAAATACGGCTCCACAGCAGAAATAATCGAAGCCGCAAACTCAATAGACGGCGACTTTTCCCTAAATCAACGCCCCCTGCTGGTACCAAGAGCCACAGAGTAAA
>JAVVZC010000002.1:2935-32622 GCA_036650755.1 Oscillospiraceae bacterium | reverse complement strand
GCGCCGAGGATATTATCGAAATGATGCTGGCGGGCGCAACGGCTGTTCAGGTGGGCGCCGCAAACCTTAAAAATCCCTTTGCCTGCAAGGAGATTATTGAAGCCCTGCCCGCCGCCATGGAAAAATACAAAATCGACGATTTATCAAAAATAATTGGAGGTGCCCACTGATGGCAACAGACGTAATAGTCGCCTGCGACTTTAGCAGTAAAAAAGAGGTACTATCCTTTCTGGATACTTTCACCGACAAAAAACCATTTGTTAAGATAGGAATGGAGCTTTTTTACGCCGAAGGGCCCGACATCGTTCGGGAAATTAAGGCAAGAGGGCACAAAATTTTCCTTGACCTTAAGCTTCACGACATCCCAAACACGGTGAAAAAATCCATGGCTGTTTTGAGCGCCTTGGACACCGACATGTGCAATGTCCACGCGGCGGGCTGTTCCGCCATGATGAGCGCCGCCCTTGAGGGGCTTACAAGAGCGGACGGAACCCGCCCTCTGCTAATCGCCGTGACCCAGCTTACCTCCACCGACGAGGAAAGAATGCAAAAGGAACTGCTAATTTCCGCAAAGCTGCCCGAAACGGTTTTACATTACGCGGAAAACGCCAAAAATTCCGGCTTGGACGGCGTTGTCTGCTCACCGCTGGAAGCCTCCGCCGTCAAGGCGCGTTGCGGCGAAAAATTCCTAACCATCACTCCGGGCGTCCGCTTTGCGGATAGCGCCGCCGACGACCAAGCAAGGGTCACAACTCCCGCAAAGGCAAGGGAGCTGGGCAGCGATTACATCGTTGTTGGGCGTCCCATCACCCAAAGCGCCGACCCCGTTGCCGCCTATCTGCGCTGTGTTAAGGAATTTTTGGGATAAAAAACAAATGCCGCAAAGCCAAAAAAGCTATGCAGCACTTTGAAATATGAAAGGAAACAAAATCATGTTGGATAAAGAAATTGCAAAGCACCTGCTTTCCATCGGCGCTGTTATCATCAGACCACAGGAGCCATTTACATGGGCAAGCGGAATTAAAAGCCCGGTTTATTGCGACAACCGACTAATTCTCTCCGCTCCACAGGCGAGAAATGAAGTTGAAACCGCCATCGCCGCAACTGTTCGGGAAAAATTTCCCGACTGCGAAATGCTGATGGGCACAAGCACCGCGGGCATTGCCCACGCCGCCATCGCCGCTCACCTGATGGACATTCCCATGGGCTATGTGCGCTCGGGCGCAAAGGACCACGGCAGAAAAAATCAAATTGAGGGCAAGCTTTCAAAGGGTGCCAAGGTTGTTGTCATTGAGGACCTTATCTCAACCGGCGGCAGCGTAATCGAGGTTGTTGAGGTGCTGCGCGAGGCGGGGGCAGAGGTGCTCGGCGTTGTGAGCATCTTCACATACAATATGAAAAAAGGCTTGGACAGACTGGCGGACGCAAAGGTCACAAATTTCAGCCTGACAAACCTTGATGTGATAGCCAAGGTTGCCGCAGAGGAGGGCGCAATTGCCCAAAGCGACATCCAAAGGGTATTAAATTTCCGCGATAATCCCTCGGACGAGGGATGGATTAAAGGAGGCGCTCAATGAGAAGTCTAATCAGCATCACAGACCTTACCACCGATGAGCTAATGGAGCTTGTCAACCTTGCCATGGATATTATCGACAATCCTGACAAGTACAGCGAAAAATGCAAGAAAAAGACCCTTGCAACCCTGTTTTTCGAGCCTTCAACCCGCACACGCCTCAGCTTTGAAGCCGCAATGTTCGGGCTTGGCGGAAACGTCCTCGGATTTTCCGAGGCGGCAAGCTCCTCCGCCTCCAAGGGCGAGAGCGTTGCCGACACCGCAAGAACTGTTAGCTGCTATGCCGACATTATCGCAATGCGTCACCCCAAGGAGGGCGCACCCCTTGTTGCAAGCAACGCGGCAACAATCCCCGTTATCAACGCCGGCGACGGCGGGCATAACCACCCCACCCAAACTCTAACCGACCTGCTCACCATCTATCGTGAAAAAGGCAGCTTCTCAAACCTTAACATCGGCTTCTGCGGCGACCTTAAATTTGGACGCACAGTCCACTCGCTAATTCAGGCAATGTCCCGTTACGACAATAACCGCTTCGTTCTTATCTCACCTGACGAATTGCGCGTTCCCAGCTACATAAAAACAGATGTGCTGGAGAAAAACGGACAGAGCTATGTTGAGACAAACAACTGGGACGAAATGCAAAATCTTGACATTCTTTACATGACCCGTGTTCAGCGTGAGCGCTTTTTCAACGAGGCGGACTATCTCCGATTGAGAGACGTGTTTATCCTTACAAGAGACAAGCTCCAAAACGCAAAGAAGGATTTGGTCATCATGCACCCCCTGCCCAGAGTTAACGAAATCGAACGCTCGGTGGACGATGACAGCAGAGCCTGCTACTTTAAACAGGTTTTAAACGGAAAATTTATTCGTATGGCGCTTATATTAAAGCTTTTGGAGGTCTGCTGATATGACTATTGACTCAATTAGAAACGGTATCGTGCTGGACCACATCCACGCCGGTAAGTGCATGGAAATCTACCGCATCCTTAACCTTTCCGACTTGGATTGCTCCGTCGCCATCATCAAAAACGTGGTGAGCAAGAAGGGTGATCGCAAGGACATCATCAAAATCGACTCCATTATCGACATGAATTTGGACGTTTTGGGCTATATTGACCCGGGCATCACAATCAATATTGTGAAGGACGGCGTCATTGTTGAGAAAAAGCATTTGGAGCTTCCAGAGCGTCTTGAGGGCGTCCTAAAATGCAAAAACCCCCGCTGTATCAGCTCTGTTGAGCAGGAACTGCCCCAAGTTTTCAGCCTTTCCGACAAGAAAACCGGCACCTATCGCTGCATCTATTGCGAAACAATGGCGGAGCACGAAGCCTAAGCCCCCTAGCCCGCTACGATGATTGCGCAGCCTTGGGGATTTAACAAAAGGCTTGCGCCTTCATTTAAACAATTTTGGCAAATCGGCACATTTTCGTCCGCTCGGAGGTCAAATCTAATCGGCTCTGCCGAAAGGTTTATCAGGCTGAGGGCACGGGATGTGCCGTTTTTGCGTATGAAGGCAAAAAAGCCATTTTCCTTGTGAAGGGTTCGGTAGCTTCCGCCCGCAAAGGCGGGGCAGTCGCGGCGAACATTCAGCAGTGCCCGATACCAAGAAACAAGCTCCACATCTTCGCCGCCCCAAGGGTAACAGCGGCGGTTAAAGGGGTCCTCATAGCCTTCAAGCCCTGCCTCATCGCCGTAATAAACGCAGGGAACGCCCGGCAGGGTGCATTGCAAAACCGAGGCAAGACGCAAAAGAGCCTTTGCTTGCGCCGCCTCAACGGCGCTCATTTTCGCTTCCGCCCGCTGTTCACGGCTGTCATAGGATTTTCCGCCCAAAACGGTTAAAATCCGCCCGGTGTCGTGGGTTCCCAGCCCGTTCATCAGGCAGTCAAGGGCGGGCTTGGGGTAATTTTCGCAAATGCTTTCCACGATTTCGCAGAGGTTTTCGCAATTTCCGCTTTTGACGTAGTCGATAATTCCGTCCTTAAAGGGATAATTCATCACGCTGTCAAGCTCTGCTCCGTCAAAATAATGGCGGCGGTGACCATAGGAGATTTTGTTGGAAGCATCCTCCCAAACCTCGCCGATTATGAGGGCTTCAGGGTCGGTTTCCTTCACGGCATTGCGAAGCTCGCGGATAAAGCCCTCGGACAATTCGTCTGCCACATCCAGCCGCCAGCCGGAGGCTCCCAGCCTCATCCACTTTTTTAAAACGCCGTTTTCACCGAAAATAAATTCCCGAAAGCCGGGGTTGTCGCCGTTCAGCTGAGGCAGGGTTTTGATGCCCCACCAAGCGGCATATTCTTGGGGCCAAAGTGAAAAATTGTACCAAGGATAGTAGGGGGATGCCTGGGTGCGAAATGCGCCGCCGCTGCCGTAGCGCCCACTGCGGTTGAAATATAGGGAGTCGTCTCCGCTGTGGTTAAAAACTCCGTCGCAAATGACTGAAATGCCAAGAGCCTTTGCTTCGGCGCAAAGCTTTTCAAAGCAGGCGTCGTCCCCAAAGGCGGGGTCGATTTTCATGTAGTCGCCGGTGTCATATTTGTGGTTTGACGCCGCCTCAAAAATTGGGCTCAGGTAGATGCAAGTAACGCCCAGCTCCTGCAAATAGGGCAGTTTTTGGATAACGCCATCAAGGTCGCCGCCAAAAAAATCGTTGTTGCGGACAATTCCGTTTTCGTCGGGGGCAAAAACAGGCGTGCCGCCCCAATCCTCACGGAGATAGCTGCCCTCTCTCGGCGGGCGCTTGCCGCCGCGGCAAAAACGGTCCACAAAAATATGATAAAACGCACCGCCCAAAATCCATTGGGGCGTGCTGAAATCAGCGTCGTAAACGGATTGCTGCCACAAATTCGGATTGCCCTCGCAAAGAACGGCTTTGCCGTTTTCACGTCCGATTTTGGCTTCACCCTCCGGGGTGCTCAGCTTAAAATAGTAATTGCGCAGCCCGGGAGCTTCAAAAATTGCGCTGCCCTCAAAGCGGTCATAGCCCTTTTCGCTCCAAACCTTTTCAAGGGGAAATTCACTTATTGAGCCATCCACATCCTCAATTACAACAAGGCACAGCTCCCGCGCCAAAAGCTCCACTTGACAGCGAATGCCAAATTTTACCCGGGTTCCGCTTGTTACAGCGCCCCCGGGCAGCTTATCCAGCTCACAGCGGGAGTCGAACAAAATCTTTTCCATAGAAGTCTCCAGTCAATGTTTCAATGCTGAAAGTATAATTGAAATCAAAGCATTTTACAAGTCATCATATTCGAAGCTTCGGAAAAGCGTTTTTTCGTCTTGGAAAAGATGGCGATAAGCCAAAAGCTCAAGTCGCCTTCCGAGGCGAAAATCTTAAAAACCAAAGGTGGAGCTTTTGGCAAATTTTCATGGCGAGAATGGAAAGCAAAAACCAAACAAGGGTGAAGGGCAGGCAAATCTGTCCGAAAAGGTTGGGCGTCATGCCCGAATAATCCCAAACGTGCCAGCCGAGAATAATGTTTACGATTATGCCCACCACAAATTCCACGGTGGTTATGATGACGGCGCCCATTATCCATTTTTGCCAAAGGGGTTCCTTGCCGCGAGTTTCAACAATATACAGCAGCATCAGGCAAATTCCGCCCGTTACGAACATGCTCCAATGGGTGAAGCCCCGAAACATCAGCTCTATTGAGCCGTAGCAGGCGGCGCCCACCGCCCAAACCGTTAGATATTCAATGAGAGTTCCCATAACACGCCTCCATTTTTTCTGCGCCCACAGCGGGGCTTTGCTCTTATTCTTGCCCTGTTTTTGGAAATTATTAGCCCGCGCATAATTTCTTTTCAAACTGATTTTGTAAATAACAGTTGACAAGGCGGGGACTTACTGATACAATGACCCAGTTAGAACAAAGTAGGTTCGGATGGTGTCCGTCCTCACCTTGCCGCTTTAGGCGCGCCGGGTCAATAAAACCACAATAAAGCTTTTGCTATATTTGTGTTTTTTTGCGCGGATGCCTTGCATCCGCGTTTACTTTTTTTGGGGATAATTCCCCGCCGATTAACGCTTGGAGGTGTTTTAATATCGCAAACATGGCTCATCAAATCAATGAGGATATCCAGGACAAGGAAGTTCGTCTTATCAGCGATTCAGGAGAGCAGCTTGGTGTAATGACCTTGCAGGCTGCAATGGATATCGCCGTTGAAAAGGACCTCGACTTAGTCAAAATTGCCCCCGGCTCCGTCCCTCCCGTCTGCAAAATCATGGACTACGGCAAATATCGTTTTGAGCAGGCAAAGAGAGACAAGGAAGCCAAAAAAAATCAACACATAGTTGAGGTTAAGGAAATTCGTATGTCTCCCAGCATTGGCGAAAACGACTTTAATGTTAAGCTTCGCAACGGCATGAAATTTCTTACCGAGGGCGATCGTCTTAAAGTCACAGTTCGTTTCAGGGGCAGAGAAATGGCTCATACCAATTTGGGCGAAATCCTCTTGAAGGACTTTGCCGAAAAATGCGCCGAAGTCGCTGTACTTGACAAGAACCCGAAGCTTGAGGGACGCAACATGGCCATGTTCCTTTCCCCAAAACCATCACCAACAAACAAATAATCAATATAAGCACACACTTGGAAGGAGAAAACCGTTATGCCTAAGCTCAAAACACACAGTGGAGCAAAAAAGAGATTTAATCTCACAAAGTCCGGCAAGGTAAAACGCGCACACGCAAACAAGTCCCACCTGCTAAACGGTCACGGCAAGTCCACAAAGCGTAAAAGAGGCCTCCGTCAGGGAACCTATGCCGATGCAACAAACGAGTCTGCGATTAAGCGCATGATTCCTTACAAATAAGGAGGATCTTCATAAATGGCTAGAATTAAAGGCGCGATGATGACGCGCAAAAGAAGAAACAAAATTCTTGGTATGGCCAAGGGTTATTGGGGCGCAAAATCCACCCACTACAAGATGGCAAATCAGGCAGTCATGAAGTCCCTGACCTATGCTTATGTTGGTCGTAAGCAGAAGAAAAGAGATTTCCGTCAGCTTTGGATCACCCGTATCAGCGCCGCATGCAAGATGAACGGTATGAACTATTCAACCTTCATGCACGGTCTTAAGCTTTCCGGCATCGACATGAACCGCAAGATGCTTTCCGAAACCGCAATCCACGAGCCCGAGGCATTTACCGCACTTACCGAAAAGGCAAAGGCCGCGCTGAACGCTTAGTGCAAATTTAAGGCTCCATCCCAATTTCGCATTTTAAGCGGACAGCAACAATTGCTGTCCGCTTTTTTGTACTCATTTTTCCTAATTGATTAGAGGCGTATTCATGAAAGAGATATTAACAAGCGAGCTTTCAAAAGCTGTAAAGGAGCTTAGGGCGGGCGAGCGCATTTGCCTCAGCGGCACGGTTTTCACCGCGAGAGACGCGGCGCACAAGCGCATCTTTCAGCTTTTGGACAACAATGAAAAGCTCCCTTTTGACCTAAAAAATGCAATAATATACTACACAGGTCCCACTCCGGCGCAAAACGGCGCTGCTGTTGGCTCCTGCGGCCCCACAACCTCCGCAAGGATGGACAGCTTCACACCCCGACTTTTGGACCTTGGTCTACGTGGAATTATCGGCAAGGGCGGCAGAAACGACGAGGTTTGCAAGGCACTTATCCGCAACTGCGCCGTCTATTTTGGCGCCGTTGGCGGCGCGGGCGCACTTATGGCAAGCCATGTGCTTTCCGCGGAGGAAATCGCTTTTCACGACCTTGGTTGCGAATCCGTGAAGCGGCTGGTGGTGGACAAGCTCCCCCTGACCGTCTGCATTGACTGCTTTGGCGGCAACATTTTCAATGACGAAAAATCTAAATACGCAAATTGCAATACAAAGGAAACCAATGGAAGCAAATAAAACAATCAGCGTTCTCAAAAGCGCAGGTCTTAGTATTATTGCCCTTATTTTTTCTGTGGGGCTGGGTCTTGGCATCATTCATTTTAGCGGCTTTCCCTATTCCGCCGATATTCACGCCTTAAATATTTCGGAATTCTCCGGTCTGTCGGAGGAAGAAATCACCTTAAACTACAATGCGGTTATGGACTATCTTCGCCCCTTCAACAAGGCGGAATTTGACCTGCCCACCCTCGGATTTACCGAAACGGGGGCGGAGCATTTTAAGGATTGTCGGGACATTTTCAATCTTGTCTACCTGCTTTCGGGCTTGGCGGGCTTGTCTCTGCTGTTTTTGGCGGTTTTCAAAAGAAAGAAAATCACCTCATCACAGCTAAAGCTGTCGGGCATCCTTACCCTTGCTTTTCCGATTATTTTGGGCTTGGGGCTTGCCGTCAATTTTGACAATCTGTTTCTGCTGTTTCACTCCCTGATTTTTGAGCAGGGGAGCTGGGTTTTCAACCCTGCCAAGGACGAAATTATCAAAATTCTCCCCGGGGAATTTTTTATGCACTGCGGCATGCTCCTGCTGGGAGTTTGCATCTTTTTCGGACTGCTTCAATTTAGCTTGGGCTATGTAAAGGCGAACCGAGAATAAAATATGTTTGCCTGTCCCATCATATAATAAAAAGCGAAGTCTCGCTGAACTTTTCGGGGCTTACTGCTGTTTTATGAAGGGCGGGGCTTATGGAGCAGGCGGCAATTCTGGGATTTTTGGACCGTTACGGTCTTGTTGTTGTTTTTGTGCTTGTGATGCTGGAATACATGAATTTTCCCTGCCTGCCCGCCGCCGTGGTTTTTCCCGCGGTGGGAATTTGGACACGCTACACCAACGCCCCCTTTTCGCTTTCACTGCTGACAAGCTTGGCGGCGGGGCTTGTGGGCAGCGCTGTCATTTATTTCATCGGCTACACAGGCGGGCGCAAGCTTTTTGATAAGCTTTGCGCAAGGCACAAAAAGCTTAACGACTTCTTCGAAAAATACAGCGAAAAAATTCGGCGTGACCAGATGGGAACGCTTTTCATCGCAAGGCTTTTGCCCGCTGTGCGCACCCTTATCGGCTTTCCCGCAGGGGTAATCCGCATGGATTTTGGAAAGTATATGCTTGCCTCCGCGCTGGGAATTGCCATCACAAACAGCTTTTATCTCATTGCGGGAATGGGCATCGGCGCCACGCTGGTGCCTTGATTTTCATAAAAAAACCCGAGTTTCAGGAACAATTTGCCTTGAATTTCGTCTTAAAATAAAATGAGCAGGGGGGCGCTGTCTATGCAAGGCTTCGTCGGGATGACCCTTTTATATTCCACGGCTCACCTGTTGGTGGACTTTTCCTGTGCCTTTATCCTTTTCAGCAAAATCGGGGGCGAGCCCTCTTGGGTAATCTGCCTCCTTATCTATAATTTTTGCGCCTTTGCCCTTCAACTTCCTCTTGGCTGGCTTTCCGACAGGCTGAACAAAAACCGCCACTTTGCCGCCTTGGGTTGCTGCCTTGTGGCGATTTCTCCACTTTTTGGCGGCTTGCCGATTTTGCTTTCCGGGCTTGCGGGGCTGGGCAACGGGCTTTTCCATATCGGCGGCGGGAGGGACGTACTCTGCGGCAGCAGGGGAAAATTCACCGCGCTGGGCGTTTTCGTTTCACCGGGCGCAATCGGGCTTTACATAGGCACGCTTTTGGGAAAAGCCTCCCCGTTTCCAGCTTTTTTCGTTTCCCTGATGCTGCTTTTCACGGCTGTTCTGATTTTTGCCTTGGTTCCAAGGCTGTACGACGAAAAAGTCATGGAATACCCCGCTTTTTCAATGTCTGTTCAGGGCGGCGGTCTTGCGCTTTTTGCCCTGCTTTGCCTTTTTGCGGTGGTTTGCCTCCGCTCCTATGTGGGCATGACCCTTGCTTTTCCTTGGAAGGGGGAGGGGAGCTTTTCTCTGCTTTTGCTCCTTGCACTCGCATTTGGAAAGGCACTGGGCGGATTTTTTGCCGACCGTTTCGGCGCCGGTCGGGTGTCATTTATCACGCTTTTTCTCTGCGCGGGACTGTTTTTCTTCTATAAAATTCCCGCCTGCGGAATTTTGGCGGTTTTCCTTTTTAACATGACCATGCCAATTACCTTGGGCGGCGTCGCATTGCTTTTGCCCGGTGCAAAGGGGCTGGGCTTCGGACTGCTCACCTTCGGGCTGTTTTTGGGATTTCTGCCGATCATCATGGGAGTGCCCCGACTTTTGACCCTGCCTTGGGGCTTTGTTCTTGCCTCAATATTTTCGGCGCTTCTGCTTTTTGTTGGCTTGAGGAAGGCGAAAAATGGGAACTGAATTACTTAGCAGCCTTGGAATTTCGCTGGTGCTCACCCTTTTTTTGGAAATGAGCTTTTGCTACCTTGTGGGTCTGCGCAGCGGGCGGGATTTCATTCTTCTAATCCTTGTAAACATCCTCACAAACCCGACTGTTGTTCTGCTGCACCATCTTTTCAGCCGCTTTAGCGGCATTGAACCTTGGATTTTCATTTCGGCGCTGGAGCTTGCGGCGATTGGGATTGAAGGGCTTTGCTACAGACTTGCTTCAAACAGCATCAAGCACCCTTTTTTGCTTTCCTTGGGCGCCAACGGCTTCTCATATTTTATCGGACTGTTCATCACGAAAATTTTTTAAGGAGGGATATTTAATGAAAGGCACTATTGTCAAAAAAACCCTGCTCCGTCTGCTGACCCTTTCTCTGCTTGCCTCAATGCTTTGCGGCTTTGCGATGGCGGATGTTATCTGGGAGCCGGAGGACGACTTTTACACCGCCCACAGAAACGAATGTGAGCTTATGAACCGAAACTTCTACGCAAACGGTGAAACGGGATTTTTGGAGGTTTTCTCAAAGCCCGAAGGGGAGAGCCGTGGCTTTGCCGATAATGGCGAGGTTTTCCACGTTCAATTCACCTATGCCGACAAAAACGGCGGCAATTGGGGCAGCATCGAATATGCCACCAGCGGTGAAAGGCTTGTGGGCAGAACCGGCGACGTTTCAAACGCCGGCTGGGTCAAGATGAGTGAGCTGCTTCAAAAATACGACTACATCAGCTTTGATGAGGAGCACGGCGACGAATACAAGGCTTATGTGGGCGATTATTCCGAGCTTAAAAACATCAAAAACATCGTCACATGGACATATCCCTGCTCCGGCGAAACCCAAGGGCTAATTCAGGAAAATGACGAAAACCTTATCATCGAAACTGTTTATACCGATGCCTCAGGTCAGGATTGGGGCTTTGTGGGCTACTACATGGGCATGAAAAACTGCTGGATTTGCCTTTCCGACCCCCTTAACGACGCGATTGCCCCCGCGCCCACCGCAACGCCAAAGCTCCATTCTCCCGCACCCAACGCAAAGCCGAATTCAGAAAGCGGCGGGAATTCCAATTTCATGTACACAATTATTTTTGTCTGCATAATTTCCGCAGGCGCTGTTTCTCTTGGCTTTATCAAGGCTCTCCGCAAAAATCGCAAGGGCAAAAAATAAGCCGAATATAAAATTCTCCCAAAGCTGAAATTGCTTTGGGAGAATTTTTTGTTTGAACACGCCTTATATGAACTGTAGGGCGGGGGAAAGGCTTGCCGTGGAGGTCTTTGCGCACTTTAACGATATTCTTTGGCTGTCTGCCGGAAAATTTGTAAAAATATTCCCCAATTTCACGTTGACAGATTGTTTCTTAAATGTTATTCTATATGTAGTTAGAAGCCCCTAACCGTGGCTTCAAGCATTTAATAATTTTTGGGAGGTACGTCCTTGAAAACACTTGGAAATGTCAAAGTCGGTGGAACAGCCACAGTCGTTAAGCTCCACGGAGAGGGCGCAATTCGCCGCCGCATCATGGACATGGGCGTAACAAAGGGCGCAGACGTCTATGTTCGCAAGGTAGCACCATTTGGCGACCCCATCGAAATTATGGTCAGGGGATACGAGCTTTCCCTTCGCAAAGCGGATGCCGAGATGATTGAGGTTTTTTAACCTCAAAAATCTGCCCGCGTTTTTTTGGCTCACCGATTAGTCGTCTCTAACTGCTCTGAAAATACACGATTAGGAGGGGAAAAATGGAATTTAAAATTGCACTTGCCGGCAACCCCAATTGCGGCAAAACAACAATGTTCAACAATCTCACCGGAAGCAACCAATATGTGGGCAACCGCCCCGGCGTAACGGTTGAAAAAAAAGAGGGACGTCTAAAATCCGACAAGGACATCATCATTCAGGACTTGCCCGGGATTTATTCTCTTTCGCCCTACACACCGGAGGAGGTTTTGGCGCGGTATTACCTTGTTAACGAGCGCCCGGACGCCATTATCAACATTGTGGACGCCACAAACATCGAGAGAAACCTTTACCTCTCAACCCAGCTTATCGAGCTTGGAATTCCCACCGTTATCGCCCTTAACATGATTGACATTTTCCGCAAAAACGGAGACGAAATCGACCTTGAAAAGCTTTCAAAGGCAATCGGCTGCAAGGTTATCGAAACCTCCGCCCTTCGCGGCGAAGGCTCCGATAGCGCTGTCAGTCACGCGGCGGAAATTGCCGCAAGCGACAAGCCCGTAAAAATCCCCACAATGTTTCAGGGCAGCGTGGAGCACGCTCTTGCCCACATTGAGGAGTCCTTGGAAAACATGGTTCCCGAGCGCTACCTCCGCTGGTACGCGGTCAAGGTTTTTGAACGTGACCCAAAGGTTTTGCAGGAGCTGAACATGGACGACGCCATGAAGGAGCACTTGGAGCAACACATCTCCGACTGCGAGCGGGAGCTTGATGACGACGCGGAGAGCATCATCACAAACGAGCGCTACAACTACATAGCCAAGGCGGTGGAAAAATGCGTCAAGCGGAAAAAACGCATCGGCGGCTCCGTCACCGACAAAATTGACCGCATCGTCACAAACCGAGTGCTGGCGCTTCCGATTTTTGCCCTCGTTATGTTCTTTGTCTACTTCATCTCCATCAGCACCGTGGGAAGCTGGGCGTCCACTTGGGTCAACGAAACCCTTTTTGGGGAAATAATCTTCGATAATTTGGCGGCACTGCTTGGCTCAATCAATGTTGCCCCTTGGCTCACGGGGCTAATCCTAAACGGAATTGTCAGCGGCGTGGGCGCGGTTTTGGGATTTTTACCCCAAATGATTATCCTTTTCTTCATGCTGGCACTTTTGGAGGATCTTGGCTATCTTGCCCGTGTTGCCTTCATTATGGACAAGCTTTTCCGCCGCTTCGGACTTTCGGGAAAGAGCTTCATCCCAATGCTAATCGGCTCCGGCTGCTCCGTGCCCGGAATTATGGCGTCCCGCACAATTGAAAATATCCGTGACCGCCGCATGACGGTTATAACCACCTCCTTCATTCCCTGCGGCGCAAAAATGCCCTTTATCGGGCTGATCGCGGGCGCGCTTTTCGGCGGTTCGGGCTGGATTGCAACCTCGGCATATTTCATCGGCGTTTCCGCCGTGGTGCTTTCGGGCATAATCCTCAAAAAGACAAAGCCCTTCGCGGGGGAGGAGGCGGCATTCATCATGGAGCTGCCCGCCTACCACGTGCCCTACCTAAAAAACGTTTTTCACACGGTTTTTGACCGTAGCTGGTCCTATGTTAAGCGGGCGGGAACCCTAATTCTTATCTCCGCTGTTATTCTTTGGTTTCTTCAGGCGTTTGGCTTTGAGGGCGGTGCTTTCGGCACAGTTGCGGACAATAATCTAAGCCTTCTTGCCTATATCGGACGCTTCATCGCTCCGATTTTCGCCCCACTGGGCTTCGGACATTGGCAGGCGGCGGTGGCAAGCTTTACGGGGCTCCTCGCCAAGGAAAACATTGTCGCCACCTTCGGCGTGCTCTATGGCGTTGGCGGCGTCAGCGAAGTCGGCGCCGAATATTGGGCGCAGCTGGCACAAAACTTTACAGCTCTTTCGGCTTACAGCTTCATGATTTTTAACCTCTTGTGCGCACCCTGCTTTGCTGCCATGGGCGCCATCCGCAGTGAAATGAACAGCGGAAAATGGACCGCCGGCGCAATCGGCTATCAGTGCCTGTTTGCCTATGTGGTTTCCCTGATTGTCTATCAACTGGGCAGCTTCTTTACGGGCGGCGGCTTCAAAATCCTAACCGCCGTGGCGCTCATATTGCTTGGGGCTGTGATTTTCCTGATTGTTCGAAAAAATCCCTACAAGCTGAAAGAAAAAGTCCTTACGAATTAGGAGAATTTTAATGCTAAAGCTTCTTCTTGAAAATCTTGGCTCAATCATCGTGGGCGCAATTGTCGCCGCGGTTTTAGTGCTGATTATAATCGGACTCATACGCAAAAAAAAGCGTGGCGGCGGCTGCAGTGACTGTGCCGCAGGGGGTAGCTGTGCCTATTGCAGCTTTGAAAAAAAGCATGGCACCATAAAAAGCGACCCCACAATAAAAATCAAGCCCGCAGACAAAAACAAATAGCAATAGGCGCACAATCCTTGGATTGTGCGCCTATTATGTATTGCTTTATTTTTTTGGGTTTCTCGCTTCGAAAATATCCAAAAGGGCGGTGACAAGCTTGCCGTGAGGGGCGATAATTTCGGCGGGCTCCGTGGGCTTTTGCTTTCTTCGGGGGAGACTGAGCTTGATGTTGTTGAAGCTTTCGCGGTATGTGCCCTGCTGGATGTGGGGCAGGTTGTTTAGAATTCGGCGCTGAACCACGCTTGGGGTTTCGGCGGTGCGGTGATATTTTTTCCGCAGCTCCGAAAGCTCCTGCTTGCCCTCGTTTAATTTTCCGCTTGCTTCAATTGCCGCATCGGCGATGTGCTCGCCAAGGTCATCCGAAACATGGCGAATGCCCGACTTGATTTTTTCCATGGAAACCAGCCGCGCTTTTAAGGATGCCATGGCGAAAATTGTGATGCCCACGTCCAAAGCGAATATCAGATAAAGAAAGCCCAAAAGCCAAACGCCGATTTTTGGGCTGATGAGAGCAATCAGCTTGATGACAAGGGGATGGACGGCATACATCAAAATGACGCAGGCAAGTCCCCATAAAATGGAAAAGCCAAGGCAAACATAGCCGCCCAAATTGAAGGGCTTGTCGCTGTAATCCCACCACCTGTCGTTGAAAACCTTTTCAAGGATGAAGCCGCTTATAAATTCAAGGGCGGAGGTGATAAGGATGGAGCCGAAAAAGACATATAATAGATTGTCCTTTACCGGCGTGAGACAAGCGACAACAAAAACAACCCCAAAGCCGTAAATCGGGCAGACGGGTCCGTTTAGAAAGCCCCGGTTTACGAAAATGCCCCGATTGCAGGCGGCAAAAGCCACCTCACAGCACCAGCCCGCAAAGGCATAAATAATGAACATCCATAGAATTTCATAGATAACTTTTGGTTCCAAAAGTAAATCACCGAACCTTTCAGTGAAGCTTGGGAGGACGCAAAATGCGTCTATTCCTTTAATTATAGTTTAACACCGCCGCGGCTTACAGTCAATTCATATAATAAAACCGCTATTTTGCAGTACAATCAAGTGCAACAATTCAAAAATGCGAAATTCAAGGGTGAATATGCCGAAATTCCTTGCAAAGATGAAGCGTTTGGCTTATAATAATTTCAATTTCAGATATTATTAGAGGTGTGTCCAATGAAAGAACTTTCCAGAATAGCAACAGAGGTCAGAGCATCATCAACACTGGCGGTTGACGCCTTGGCAAAGCAAATGAAGGCGGACGGACTTGACGTCATCGGCTTCGGAACCGGCGAACCTGATTTTGACACCCCGGACAACATCAAGGAAGCCGCAATCAAGGCAATTAACGAAGGAAAAACAAAATACACGCCCGCGGCGGGTCTTGTTGACCTGCGGCGCGCGGTTTGCTCAAGGCTGAAGCTGGACTTTGACCTTGATTACAACCATACCCAAATCACCGTTGCAAGCGGCGCAAAGCACAGCGTTTACATTGCGCTGATGGCACTGCTAAACCCGGGCGACGAGGTGGTTTTGCCCGCCCCCTATTGGGTCAGCTACTACGAAATGATTCACATGGCAGGCGGCACACCCTTCATCATCCAAACCGGTGAAGCCGACCATTTCAAAATTACGCCGGAGCGTTTGGAAAGCGTTATCGGTCACAAAACCAAGGTTTTGATGCTGAACAACCCCTCCAACCCCAGCGGAATGCTCTACTCCGAGGAGGAGCTTCGGGCACTTGCGGAGGTTTGCAAAAAGCACGACCTCTACGTCATCTCCGACGAGATTTACAGCAGTCTTGTCTACGACGACAAAAAATTTACAAGCTTCGCCTCCATTTCAGAGGACGCCTATGAGCGCACGGTTCTCGTTACCGGCGTCTCAAAATCCTACGCAATGACCGGCTGGCGCATCGGCTACGCCGCCTCAAACGCCAAAATCGCAAAGGTGATGGCAAACTTCCTCAGCCATTCCACCGGCGCCCCCGGCACCATGAACCAAATCGCCGCCATCGAAGCCCTCAGCGGCCCCCAAGACGGGGTCGAAGCCATGCGCAAGGTCTTTGAGGTTCGCCGCAACTACATCGTCAGCCGCATGAACGAAATTCCCGATGTGAGCTGCATTATGCCCGACGGCGCATTCTATGTTATGATGAACTTAGAAAAGCTCATCGGCAAAACCTTGGGCGGAAAGCTCATCGAAAACGACGACGACTTTGCGGTTTCCTTCTTGGAAAAGGGCTTGGTCGCTCTTGTGCCCTGCTCCGGCTTCGGCGCTCCCGGCTTTGTCCGCTGGACCTATGCCGCCTCCATGGAGTCCATCCGCGAGGGCTTAAACAGACTTGAAGCATTTTTGAAGGATGCCTAAGCCACGCCCACTTCATACTTTGTCTGGTATTGCCCAAAACTTTAAAAAAAGTGAGGATTACCAATGAAAAACACCTATGAAAGTCCGCTGTGCTCCCGCTATGCCGGCGCCGCAATGCAATATATCTTTTCCCCTGACAAAAAATTCATCACCTGGCACAGGCTTTGGATTGCCTTGGCACGCGCCGAAATGCAGCTTGGCTTGCCGATAACGGAGGAGCAGGTTTCCGAAATGGAAGCCCACGCCCAAGAAATCGACTACGACTACGCCGCCGAAATGGAAAAAAAGCTGCGCCACGACGTTATGGCACACGTCCACACCTTCGGAAAGCAGTGCCCCAAGGCAATGCCCATCATCCATTTGGGCGCAACCAGCTGCTATGTGGGCGACAACACCGACATAATCCTCATGCGTGAAGCCTTGGAGCTTGTTCGGGCGGAGCTTCTCGGTGTCATTTCAAGCCTTTCCGACTTTGCAAAAAAATACAGAGCCCTCCCATGCCTTGGCTTCACCCATTTGCAGTCCGCCCAGCTCACAACAGTGGGCAAGCGGGCGACCCTTTGGATTAACGACCTGCTCATGGACTTGGACGAGGTCACTTACCGCATCGACAGCCTTAAGCTTTTGGGCTCAAAGGGCACAACAGGCACTCAGGCAAGCTTTTTGGAGCTTTTTGACGGCGACCACGAAAAGTGCCGTCAATTGGAAAACCTTATTGCCCGGGAAATGGGCTTTAGCTCCTGCGTTTCCGTTTCCGGTCAAACCTATTCCCGAAAAATCGACGCCGCGGTGCTCTCCACCCTTTCGGGAATTGCCCAAAGCGCGGGAAAATTTGCAACAGACCTGCGGCTTCTCTCCCACATGAAGGAGCTGGAGGAACCCTTTGAAGCCAAGCAAATCGGCTCCTCGGCAATGCCCTACAAGCGCAACCCCATGCGCTGTGAGCGCATTTGCTCCCTTGCCCGCTACGTTATGGCGGACGCCGCAAACCCAGCCATGACCGCCTATAACCAGTGGCTTGAGCGCACCCTTGACGACTCCGCAAATAAGCGCATCTCCGTGCCCGAAGCCTTCCTTGCCACCGACGCAATTCTTAACATCTACCAAAACGTGGCAAGTGGAATTCGGGTCTATGAAAAAGTAATCGAAAAGCACATAAGCGAGGAGCTGCCCTTCATGGCAACGGAAAACATCATGATGGACGCCGTCAAAAAAGGCGGGGATCGCCAAGTTCTCCACGAGCGAATTCGCCTCCATTCCATCGCCGCCGGCGAAGTTATCAAGGAGCAGGGGCTTCCAAACGACTTGGTTTCAAGAATTGCCGCCGACCCGCTTTTCGGCTTGACGGAAGATGAAATCCTCTCCGCCATGAACCCCAAAGCCTTTGTTGGCAGGGCACCCGAGCAGGTGGATGACTTTCTTGCCACCGACGTCGCCCCAATCCTAAAAAAATACGAAAGCCTCATCAAAACCGACAGCGCCGAGCTTAAGGTTTAGGGTTTTGCACAAAAACGCTTTCTCGCAAGCGGGGGAGCGTTTTTTGCGCGTCAAAAAGCGGGCAAGCTCCCATGGGAGAACTTTGAAAACACGCAAAAGCCCCTAAAATCAACATTGATATTGACTTTGTCAAGCTATAAATATATAATACACGTGTTTGTTAAGAGGAGGATTACAGCATATATGAAAAGAACAATTATAACCCTGACAATAGTTGTGCTTCTTACAGCGCTTCTTTTGTTTACCGCACTCAACGGACTTTCAATCGGTTCGTTTGAGGTTCCCAGCATGTCTGAGGGCATTTCTCTCGGGCTTGACTTGGTCGGCGGTTCCGAAATCGTCTATGAGGCGGAAATTCCCGAGGGCGTTTCGGCGGACAAAATCGCCGAGGGAATGGAAACGGCTCAAACAATGCTTCGTCAGCGCCTTAATAACCTTGGTTACACCGAGGCAAACGTCTATCTTTCCGGCAGTAACAGCGTCGTTGTGGAAATCCCCAACGTCTCTAACCCGGAGGAAGCCGTTCAAATGCTGGGCACAACAGCTCTTGTCCAATTCAAGGATTTTGAAAACAAAACCATCCTTGAGGGCGACGACATCGCCTCCGCAAAAGCTGTTTACGGTCCCATCGACGATACAGGCGTTTCTCAATACTATGTCTCGCTGAAGCTTTCACCTGCCGGCTTCGAAAAATTCAAAACGGCAACCGCTGCCGTTGCGGGCTATCCCGAAGGCTCAAACTACCTTGCCATTTCCATGGACGGCGAGGAAATCAGCCGTCCCTTTGTGGGCAAGGAATATGCGGGCGTCGGCATCGACACCGATTCTCCCATGATCACCTTGGGCAAGGAAACAACCTCCGAAAACGCGAAATATCTTGCGGACATCATTTCCTCCGGGCACATGCCCTTTGCGCTGAAGGAATCAAAGCTTCAGGCAGTCGGCGCCTCCCTTGGTGAAAAATCCCTTGAAACCAGCATATTTGCTGGGCTTTTGGGTGTTGCGCTTGTCATGATATTCATGGTTGCCGTCTACCGCGTTCCCGGAATTATCGCGGACATCGCTTTGGTGCTCTATATCGCAATGTTCATGGTTATCATGTCCATAACCCACTTGAACCTCAGCCTGCCCGGCATCGCGGGTATCATCCTCACAGTGGGCATGGCGGTTGACGCCAACATCATCATCTATGAGCGTCTGCGGGAGGAGCTTAGGAGCGGAAAAACTCTGCGCAGCTCCGTCAGCTCCGGCTTCAAAAGAGCCTACACCGCAATTATCGACTCCAACGTGACAACGATTATCGCTGCGGCAGTGCTGTTGTGGCAGGGAACGGGAACAGTGCTGGGCTTTGCAAAAACGCTTCTCATAGGCGTTATTCTGTCCATGATTTGCATGCTGATTGTCCCCAACCTTCTGCTTACCAGCCTTGCAACCTTGCGTCACAAAAATCTTAAGTCCTACGGCGCATAGGGGGAGGGGAAAATTATGTTTGAAAAAGCAGCAAAAAAATTCAGCTTTGTGGGACACTTCAAGCTGTTCGGAATAATCTCCATCATACTCTTTGCCATCGGCTTTGTGAGCGTTATCCTCACCCTGTTCGGCGTTCCCGCCTTTAACCTCGACCTTGACTTTGTGGGCGGCGTCTCCATGGAAATGGAGCTTGGCACCGAGGTCACCCGTCAGGTTCAAGAGAGCATCGAGGACATCTACCAAGAGGTCGCGGGCGTAACCGCAAACGTTTCCACCTCCGGTAACAGCGGCACCGCCGTTATCGTAAAAACCGTTGAAATTCCCAGCGCCCAGCGTGAGGAAATTTTCAACAAGGTTGCCGAGCTTTACGGCAAGGACAAAACCGTTCTCCTAAACTCCGGCTTTGTCTCCGCAAACGTTGGTAACGACTTGAAGCGCTCCGCGTTTCTTGCCTCCATTCTTGCGGCAATCCTTATCCTTGTCTACATCACCATCCGCTTCGAGCTTCGCAGCGGTCTTGCGGCAATAATTTGCCTGCTCCACGACGTTATGGTTATGCTCAGCTTCTTTGTAATCTTCCGAATTCCCATGAACATGACCTTCATCGCGGCGGCGCTCACCATTATCGGTTATTCAATCAACGCCACCATCGTTGTTTTTGACCGTGTCCGTGAAAACTACAAGCGTCAGGGCGGCACCGGCGATTTTGTTGAGGTGGTTGACAGAAGCATCTGGCAAACCATGCGCCGAAGCATCGGCACAACCCTCACAACCCTTATGCCTGTTGTCCTTATTATCATTCTGGGCGTCACCTCCATCCGTATTTTTGCTCTGCCCCTCATGGTTGGTATTTTAGCCGGCGGCTATTCCTCCACCTGCCTTGCAGGCCCCATTTGGTGCAAGCTAAAGACCATCGGCAAAGGCGGCAAATAACATTAAACCAAAAAAATGCGCGGGGGCAGCAGCTCCCCGCATTTTTTGCATAGCCCTCGCCCTCTGCCCATAGTATAGGCATAGAGGTGATTGCCGTGTTTCTATGCGTTAAACTAAAATCAGTAATTTTATTTTCTATCGCTCTTTTTCTGCTGCTCCTCGCACTTTTCTTCATCAACTTTTCGAATAATGAACAGGACGCCGCGCTTTCGGTTTTTGACGAGCAAATGCCCATGGTGCTTGTCATTGACCCGGGACACGGAGGAGAGGACGGCGGAGCGGTTTCAAAGGAAGGCACCCTTGAAAGCCAAATTAACCTTGACATTTCAAGGCGAATTGCGGCGCTGGCGGGCTTTACGGGAACAGCCTGCGTCCTCACTCGTGAGAGCAACGAAATCGACTATCCGGCGGAGGCGAAAACGGTTGCCCGCCGCAAGGCATATGACCTTAAGGCAAGGGCAAAGCTTATCAACGCCACCGACGGCGGGGTTTTAATCAGCGTTCACCAAAACCACTTTACCCACAGCTCTCCCCATGGCCCACAGGTGTTTTACGCAACAACGGAGGGCAGCAACGAGCTGGGTTCTCAGGTTCAGCTGGCGCTTAACACGGCGCTTTTGCCTGAAAACCGCCGCCTTGCCTCGCCGGTTGCGAAAAACATTTACCTTTTCAAGCATGTTTCCTGTCCCGCTGTTTTGGCGGAATGCGGCTTTCTTTCAAACCCCTTGGAAGCGAAGCTTTTGGCAACGGAAAGCTACAGACTTAAAATTTCCTTTGCGCTTATCTGCGCTTTTTTTCAATATTCTTCCAATGACAAAATTTAGAAGGTGCGCCATGAAATCAAAAACTGTGTTCTTTTGCTCCGATTGCGGCTACGAAACCCCAAAATGGGCGGGGCGCTGTGTTTCCTGCGGCGCTTGGAACACCTTGACCGAGGCTCCCGCCGAAACGAAATCCAAAAGCGGCAGTGCCCTTGTCAATAACCGCAGCCTGAAAAGCCCGCCCCAGCTTTTATCCGAGCTGGGCACAGAGGACGAGCTTCGCTTTTCAACAGGCATCGGTGAATTTGACCGTGTTTTGGGCGGCGGAGCCGTGCGTGGCTCCCTGATTTTAGTTGGCGGCGCGCCGGGCATCGGAAAATCCACACTTTTGCTCCAGCTTTGCGGGCTTGTGGGCAGTGAGGAAAAAATCCTCTACGTCACAGGTGAGGAAAGCAAGCGTCAGCTAAAAATGCGTGCCGAGCGCTTGGGCGTAAACGCGGCAAAGCTCTATGTTTTGGCGGAAACCGACCTTGTGGAAACCATCAATGCCGCCCAAGAAATTCAGCCCGACATTCTGATTATCGACTCCGTTCAAACCCTTTATAACCCGGAGCTTACAGCAAGCCCCGGCAGTATCACCCAAGTTAAGGACTGCTGCATGACCATTATGCAGCTTGCAAAATCCACAGGAATTACCGCCTTTGTTGTGGGTCACGTCAACAAGGAGGGGGCAATCGCGGGGCCAAAGGTTTTGGAGCACATGGTGGACTGCGTCCTCTATTTTGAGGGCGAGCGCAGCATGTCCTACCGCATCCTTCGCGCCGCGAAAAACCGCTTCGGCTCCACCAACGAAATCGGTGTTTTCGAAATGGCGGACAAGGGTCTTAAGGAGGTTGCAAATCCTTCGGAAATGCTGCTCTCCGGTCGTCCCCAAAACAGCCCCGGCACCTGCGTCACCTGCGTGATGGAGGGCACTCGCCCCATTTTGGCGGAAATTCAGGCGCTGGTCACACCCAGCGGCTTTAACGCGGCACGGCGGAACACAAACGGCATCGACTACAACCGCGCCACACTGCTTCTTGCCGTGCTTGAAAAGCGGGGCGGCACCGCCGTTGGAAGCTGTGACGCCTACATAAACGTAATCGGCGGCTTGGAGCTTGACGAGCCGGCGGCAGACCTTGCGACAGTTCTTGCCATCGCTTCAAGCCATCGGGACGTGGCGGTTGGAAACGACCTTGCCGCCGTTGGCGAGGTGGGCTTAACCGGCGAAGTGCGCAGTGTTACGGCGCTGAACCAGCGCTTGGCGGAAATTTCCCGCCTTGGCTTTAAGCGCTGTGTTATCCCCGAGCACGTTCGGGACGACATAAAGCCCCCCAAGGGCTTGGAGCTTATCCCCGTCAAAAATATCCGCGGCGCAATCGCCGCAATCCTAAGCTGAAAAAATCACATTTATTCTTCAAGGTTCACAAGCCAAAAAATGGCTTGTGAACCTTTTTTTACAGTCTTTTGAGTTTTTACTTGGATTTAACACAAACTAACTTTTGAACTTTACACAGTTTTTGTATACTGAATTTGTTGAAAAAAGAAGTTAAGAAAAAAACCTAAAGGAGACTTTAAAATGAAAAAAATCATCTCTGCAACTCTTGCCACTCTGCTGCTTTGCGGAAGCTTTACCGCCTGCTCCCCAAAGCCCCAAGAGGAAGGAAGCGACCCTTCCGGCTTTGACACCACCAAGGAAATTACCGTTATCTCCCGTGAGGACGGCTCCGGCACAAGAGGCGCTTTCACAGAGCTTTTCGGCATTATCGAAAAGGATGCCGAGGGCAAAAAGCACGACATGACCGTTGAAACCGCCGACATCACCCAAAGCACAGGCGTTATGCTGACAAGCGTTGCGGACAACCAAAACGCCATCGGTTACATTTCTCTCGGCTCCCTGAACGACACGGTTAAGGCTCTTAAAATTGACGGCGCCGCCGCCTCTGTTGAGGACATCAAAAACGGCAGCTACAAAATTTCCCGCCCCTTCAACATTTTGACCATGGGCAAGGAGAGCGAAGCCGCGGCAGACTTTATCGCCTTCATCATGTCCGAGGACGGACAAAAGGTGGTTGAGGAGCACGGCTATATCTCAAACGAAAACACAGGCAAATTCACCTCCAAAAACCCCAGCGGAAAAATCACAATTGCCGGCTCCTCCTCCGTCACTCCTGTTATGGAAAAGCTTAAGGAAGCCTACGCAAAAGTTAACTCCGCCCTCACCATCGAAATCAACCAGAGCGACTCCACCAGCGGCGTTAACAACACCGTGGACGGCGTCTGCGACATCGGCATGGCATCCCGAGAGCTTTCCGAAAGCGAAAGCGCAAAGGGCGTAAAAAACACCGTAATCGCCCTTGACGGCATCGCGGTAATCGTGAACAAGGCAAACACCACCGAGGACCTTTCAGTCGCCGCAGTCAAGGACATCTACACCGGAAACGCCATCACTTGGGCAGAATTGAGCAAATAATTTAAAATGGCGGCGGGCAGCCGATAGGCAAAAAAAGCTTATTGGCTGCCTGCTACGGAGAAAGCTATGCAAAAGTATAAAGAAAGCATAATGAAATACGTTTTTCTGCTTTGCGCCTGCATTTCAATTCTTGCAGTTGCGCTTATTTGCGTTTTCCTCTTTGCCAACGGCATTCCCGCAATGCAGAAAATTGGATTTTTTGACTTCCTTACAGGTACAAAATGGAAGCCCTCAAACGACATTTACGGAATTTTGCCAATGATAGTGGGCAGCCTTTATGTGACGGCGGGGGCAATCGTTATCGGCGTGCCCATCGGAATTTTAACCGCTGTTTTCATGGCAAAATTTTGCGACCAAAAGCTTTACAAAATCCTTAAACCCGCTGTCAATCTTTTGGCGGGAATTCCCTCAATCGTCTACGGATTTTTCGGCTTGATGGTTATTGTGCCCTTTATTCGAGACGTTTTTGGCGGCAGGGGAACCAGCATGCTTGCGGCTTCAATTGTGCTTGGCATCATGATTTTGCCCACCATAATCGGGGTCACGGAAAGCGCCCTTCGTGCCGTGCCGGACAGCTATTATGAGGGCTCTTTGGCTCTTGGCGCAACCCATGAGCGCACGGTTTTCAAAACCATTTTGCCGGCGGCAAAATCCGGCGTGATGGCTGGGGTCATTTTGGGCGTTGGCAGGGCAATCGGTGAAACCATGGCGGTTATCATGGTTGCGGGAAATCAGGCGATTATGCCCCAAGGACTGCTAAAGGGCGTTCGCACACTGACGGCGAATATCGTTATGGAAATGAGCTACGCCGCGGATTTGCACCGTGAGGCGCTGATTGCAACCGCCGTTGTGCTTTTTGTTTTCATCCTCATTATCAATCTTTGCTTCAACCTTGTTAAAAGGAGGATGTCAAATGTCTAGGGCGAAAATTCAGTCCGGCTTCCTCCGCACAATCGTCTATCTTTCGGCGTTCATAACAGTTGGCGTTTTGTTGCTTTTGGTGGCATATATCCTTATAAAGGGCATTCCAAACCTAAGCTTTGAGCTTTTTAGCCCCAAATACACCAGCGACAACGTTTCGCTTTTTCCCGCGCTTATAAACACCCTTACAATGACGGGCGTATCACTGCTTTTTGCTGTGCCTCTGGGCGTTTGCTCCGCGATTTATCTTGTTGAATATTCAAAGCGGGACAACAAATTTGTCGCCCTTGTGCGCACCACCACCGAAACCTTGCAGGGCATCCCATCGGTTGTTTACGGGCTTTTCGGTTCCCTGTTTTTCGTAACGGTAATTTTCAAGGGCTACTGCCTGATGGCGGGTGCCTTGACCCTTGCGATAATGATTTTGCCACTTATAATGCGAACAACCGAGGAGGCGCTGAAAAGCGTTCCCGACAGCTTTCGTGAGGGCAGCTTCGGGCTGGGCGCGGGAAAGCTGCGCACGGTTTTTCGGATTATTCTCCCCGCCGCCGCTCCGGGAATTTTTGCGGGGCTGGTGCTTTCCGTGGGCAGAATTGTGGGCGAAACCGCGGCGCTTATCTACACCGCCGGCACAGTGGCGCAAATTCCAAGCAATCTTTTGGGCTCGGGCAGAACACTTTCCGTCCACATGTACGCCCTTTGGAACGAGGGATTGAACACGGGGCAATCCTACGCGACGGCGGTAATTTTACTGCTTAGCGTAATTTTAATCAACGCTTTGGCGGATTACCTCCAAAAGAAAATTTCCAAGAAGTTTTAGGTGGGTGAAACATATGAACAAAATTGAAATCGAAAAGCTTGACCTTTTTTATGACAGCTTTCAGGCTCTGAAAAACGTGAATATAAGCATTCCCGAAAATCAGATTACAGCCTTTATCGGACCCTCGGGTTGTGGAAAATCCACGCTTTTAAAGTCCATTAACCGAATGAACGACTTGGTGGCGGGCTGCAAAATAAGCGGTGAAATCCGACTTGACGGCAGAAACATTTTTGCCGCCGGGGAGGACGTGAACCTGCTGCGCAAAAGAGTTGGCATGGTTTTCCAAAAGCCGAACCCCTTTCCCATGAGCGTTTACGACAATGTTGCCTACGGCCCCCGCACCCATGGCGTCAAGGGGAAGGCAAAGCTTGACGAAATCGTGGAGCAGTCCCTTAAAAACGCCGCAATTTGGGACGAATTGAAGGACAGACTGAAAAAAAGCGCGCTGGGTCTTTCCGGCGGTCAGCAACAGCGGCTTTGCATTGCAAGAGCCCTTGCCGTTAACCCGGAGGTTTTGCTGATGGACGAACCCACAAGCGCCTTAGACCCCATTTCCACCGCGAAAATCGAGGAGCTGGCGCTGGAGCTAAAGGAGCGCTACACCATCGTAATCGTCACCCACAACATGCAGCAGGCGACCCGAATTTCCGACCAAACCGCCTTTTTCCTCTTGGGTGAGGTTGTGGAGATGAACGACACGGAAACTCTGTTTTCAACCCCCGCCCACAAGCGCACCGAGGACTACATCACAGGAAGATTTGGATAAGGAGAAAAAATCATGATGACCACAAGATTTGACCTACAGCTCATTGAGCTTAACAATAACCTGACCCTGATGGGCGCACTTTGCGAAAACTCAATTTCAATGGCGGTAAAGGCTTTTTTGGAGGGCGACAAAAAATACGCGAAAAAAGCCATTGAGGTGGACAAGGAAATTGACGAGAAGGAAAAGGAAATCGAGTCCCAGTGCATGCGTCTCCTCCTTCAGCAGCACCCGGTTGCAAGGGATTTGCGGCTAATTTCCTCCGCACTGAAAATGATAACCGACATTGAGCGCATCGGCGACCAAGCGTCCGACATTGCGGAGCTGACAAAATTTACCTCCGCCGCCACAATGCCAAACATCAGCCACATCAAAAAAATGGCAGAGGAAGCCGTAAAAATGGTGACCGAATCCATAGATTCCTTTGTAAAACATGATTTAGAGCTTGCAAATTTTGTAATTTCGTATGATGATGTGGTTGACACTTTATTTAATAAGGTAAAAGATGATATAATAGAGCTGCTTAAACAGGACGAGTACAACGCGGAAGCGGTGCTCGATGTTTTCATGATTGCAAAATATCTTGAAAGAATTGCGGACCACGCCACAAATATCGCGGAGTGGGTGGTTTTCTCCATCACAGGTAAGCACGAGGAGGAGTAAAAATTGATAGCTGTTGTTGAGGACGACACTAACATCAGGGAGCTTGTTTGCTATTCTCTGAAAAACACCGGCTTTGAGGTCAGCGGTTTTGACAGGGGAGAGCCGTTTTTTGAGTTCTTAAAAAGCGAAACGCCCCAGCTTGTGCTGTTGGACATTATGCTTCCAAAAGAGGACGGCATCTCAATCCTCAAAAAGCTCCGTGCCGACCCAAAAACCGAAAAAATTCCCGTTATAATGCTGACGGCAAAGTCCACGGAGTTTGACAAGGTTATGGGGCTTGACAGCGGCGCCGACGATTACGTGACAAAGCCCTTCGGGGTTATGGAGCTTATTTCCCGCATCAAGGCGGTGCTGAGAAGGGGAGGGGACGAGAAGCCCTCCCAAAAGCTTTCCGCCGCCGACATCCTTATCGACGACGAAGCCCACAGCGTTACGGCGGGGGGAGAAAACATCAGCCTCACCCTCAAGGAATACAGCCTCTTGCTTCAGCTTGTCCAAAACAAGGGGCGGGTGCTTACAAGAGACGCCCTTTTGCAAACAATTTGGGGCTACAACTTTGACGGTGAAACCCGCACCGTTGATGTACATATTCGCACGCTTCGCAACAAGCTGGGCAAAAGCGGCGAAGCAATAGAAACTATTCGGGGCGTGGGTTACAGAATTGGAGCTTAGCCATGGTTAAAAAAATTAGTAAGTCAATTATGGCGGCAAGCTCACTCGTTTTGCTTGCGACCCTCGTCATGATTATCGGACTGCTGTACAGCTACTTTACAAACCTTCAAATGGAGGGGCAAAAAAACGTCCTCTCCCTTGGCGTCCGAGGCGTTGAAACAATGGGCGTCGCCTATTTTGACGGTATGGAAGCGGGAAATTACCGCTTTACACTTATTTCCCCGGAGGGGAAGGTGCTTTTTGACAACAAAAGCGACGTTTCCACAATGGAAAACCACGGAGACAGGCAGGAGGTGGCAAGCGCTCTGAAAACCGGCTACGGTGAGAGCACCCGCCACTCAAAAACACTTTCGGCAAGCACCTTCTACAACGCCCGCCGCCTTAATGACGGCTCTGTACTGCGAATTTCCACCACCCAGCTCTCCGTGCTTGCGCTGGTTTTGGGAACCTTGCAGCCCCTGCTTTTGATTATCGTGCTGGCAATCGTTTTGTCGCTGGTTTTGGCGCAAAAGCTGTCAAAAAAAATCGTGGAACCCTTTGAAACGCTCAATTTGGATTTGCCGCTTTCAAACGAGGTCTATGACGAATTGTCGCCGCTGATGCTGCGTTTGGACAGACAAAACAAGAAAATCCAAAACCAAATGAATGTCCTCACCCAAAAAAACGAGGAAATAACCTACATAACCGAAAACGTGAGCGACGGCATCATCATCTTAAATTCCAAGGGGAGAGTGCTCTCCCAAAACAAAAAAGCGGCGGCGCTTTTCGATTGCCGCGAGGACAGCTATTATCTGGACTTTTGCCGCGATTTGGATTACAGGCGCTGCATTGAGGAAGCCTTGGACGGTCGCCACGCTGTCTGTAAGCTTGAAATTTCAAGCAGTGTATATCGGGTGACGGCGGACACAATCGCCCTGCGCAACGGCGAATTTGCGGTTTTTGTGTTCATCTCCGACATCACCGAGGAGGAAATGTCCCAGCAGTTGCGGCGGGAGTTCACGGCAAATGTTTCCCACGAGCTGAAAACGCCCCTTGCCGCCATTATGGGCAGCGCCGAAATCATCGTAAACGGCATCGCGAAGCCCGAGGACGTGAACTATTTCGCGGGAAAAATCTACAGTCAGGCGGAAAGCTTGCTGTCCCTTATTTCGGACATCATCAAGCTTTCCCATTTGGACGAGGGCGACCTAAACGCCGAGAAATGCGAAATAAATCCGGCGGAGGTCTGCCGTGAGGTTTCGGAAAAGCTTTCGGAAAAGGCAAAAAAAGCCGGGGTCAGCATCAAGCTCTTTTGCGAGGACGCAAAAATTTGGGGCTTTCTGCCCATAATCCACGAGATGGTTTTCAACCTTTGCGACAACGCAATTTCCTATAACAAGCCGGGCGGAAGCGTCACGCTTTCGGTTTCAAACTCGAATGACCGGGTGCTTGTTATCGTTTCCGACAGCGGCATCGGCATCGCGCCCGAGGACAGGGAGCGGGTTTTTGAGCGCTTTTATCGGGTGGACAAAAGCCACTCAAAGGAAACCGGCGGCACAGGGCTGGGGCTTTCCATCGTGAAGCACGGCGCGGAGCTCCATAACGCCGATTTGGAGCTTGAAAGCAAATTGGGCGAGGGCAGCAAAATCACTCTGAGCTTCAAGACAGCAAACTAAAAAACAGAAATCAAGACCCGACAGCTTTTATGCTTTGTCGGGTCTTTTGCGCTTTCGGGTCAAAGGCGCAGGGGCAAAAAAATGCCTTTGTTAAACTTCGGACATATAGACAAATAATCCATTTCATTTTTATATCTTGTAACTATACCGTTTTTTGCACCACGGAAAAAAGGTAAAATATGGGTCGAATTTCGCGTATTTCATGAAAAACTTGGCAATAAGCTCTTGCACTTTGGATATGTTTCATATATACTAAGGTCGTATGATATATATTAAGAGAGAGCAAAAAAAGCACAACAGCATTTCCCGGCACAAAAAAATTATTTGGGAGGACACAAAATGAAGGGGCAGAAATTTCTTAAGATCTGCAGCGTATTACTTATCCTTGTTAGTTTGTTCACAATCGTAGCGGGGGCATTCGGTCTTATGGATGTCAACGACACAAAAACTAAGAAAGAAAAAGAAAAGGCTGACACACTTGCCGCTCTCCAAACCCTTGAAGATGGCGTGAAAAAGCTGGAATCAAAACGCGCAGATTATGAGGCCGGAAAAGCAAAAATCGAAGCCGGAGAAAAAGAATACGCAGCCGGCGAAGAACTCTACAAAACCAAAACAGCAGAATACGAAGCAGGAAAAGCAAAGCTTGCAACAAAAACCGCCGAGTACAACACCGGTAAGGTTACATATGCAAACGGCTTGAAAACCTACAACGCCGGAAAA
>JAVVZC010000002.1:0-2835 GCA_036650755.1 Oscillospiraceae bacterium | reverse complement strand
CAACACCGGTAAGGTTACATATGCAAACGGCTTGAAAACCTACAACGCCGGAAAAGCACTGTACGCAACAAAGCTTGCCGAATACAACGCAGGCAAGGCTAAAATCGAAGCGTACGAAGCCGGTCAGGCAAAGCTTGCAAAAATGAAACCCATCTATGAGTTTGCAAGTCCCCTTGTAGCCGCAGGCGAAGCTGCATTCAATTCATTTAAAGCTCAGAAGGCAGCAGAATACAAGGCAGGCTCCGAGCAGTATGCAGCCGGAATGAAGGCTTACGAAGCCGGCAAAGCCGAATACGAAACCGCCCTTGCAAACTTTGAAAAAGCAAAAGCAGCCGGTGCTCTTTCTGCCGCCGAAATTGCCGCAACAGAAGCACAGATTGCAAAAACAAAGGCAACTCTTGACGCAACCAAAACAGCTCTTGACGCCGCAAAGGCAAAGCTTGACACAATGGCTCCCATGGTTCCTTATCTCAATAAAACCTATGCTGAAGTCGTCGCATTGGCAAAAGAATACGAAACCGGCAAGGCATATCTTGATTCCATGACTGCAGAATACAATGCAGGCAAGCCCGTTGTTGCAGCAGCTCCCGCACAGCTTGCAGCAGCAAGAGCAACCCTTGCAGCCGCTGAAAAGCAGCTTGCAGAAGGCAAGGCAAACCTTGACCTCTACGAGTCCAGCGCCGCAACCCTAGCCGCAGCTCCCGCAATGCTTGAAGAAGCAAAGGCAACCCTTGCCGCCGCCGCAAAGCAGCTTGAAGACGGCAAAGCACTGATTGCCGAGTTCGAAGCAGGTCAGGCACAGGTTGACGCAGGCTACGCAACAGTTAAGGAAAACCCCGAAGTTCTTAAGAGAATTGAAGGCGGAATGGATCCCATCGAAGCCGGCAGAGCAGAGGTTGATGCACAAACCGTCATCACCACCAAGGACCTTACCGGAAGATTGTTCCTGTATCTTGGCGCAATCCTCGCAGCTCTTGTTGGCATTGTCGCTGCAATCCTCGGTTTTGGCGCGGCAACAACTCCCAGCATCGGCAAAATTAAGGGCGGCATCATCCTTGGCGCACTTGCCCTTCTTGTTGGCGCGGCAGCAAACGTTTATGGCTTCATGAACGCTTACACCGCATTCCCGATGCAAATGTATGCGATTATTGCAGTTGCAGTTTTCGCCCTTCTCTATGTTGTTGCAATCTTCCGTTACAAGAACGCTCTTGTAGCCATGATGACTGCCGCATAAGTCTTACACCTAAGACCTAATCAAATAACCATATGCAAAAGGCGTCTCATTATTGAGACGCCTTTTGTTTGCTAAAAGACAAAGGACCTCCCGGTATGGCGACCGCGAGACCCCTTGTTTGCGTGAATGTGTGGCTAATTGGTAAAGGAGAAGCAAATAAATAAGATGGTTCGATGGAACAATCTTTAATCACCGCTTCTTATACCTTGATTGTAGCAATTCGGCAAATCAAGTTCCAATACTTTGTTTGGTATACCACTATAATAATTTCAAAGCTTGACGTATACTTGTATAGAGTTATGATTTCGAACATTATAAGTATGATAATTGCTCCAAAATTGGGGCAATTCCACTGGACGATATCGCCAAATTATTGCCGTAAACGAGATATTTAACTTTGTCACCCCGGCAAAGCAATAAGCAGTGCAGAAAATTGCACAAAACAGACCTGATATTTTTGTCAGCGGAGGAGAGGGAAAAAATATGGAATTACGGGATATGCGTTATTTTTGCCTGACGGCGGAGCTTGAACACGTTTCAAAGGCGGCGTATAAGCTTGGAATTTCCCAGCCTTTTCTGACCAAGGTAATCGGTCAGCTTGAAAAGGAGCTGGGGACACAGCTTTTTGAGCAAACGGGCAGGCACATAAGGCTCAACACTTTCGGTGAGCTTTTTTATGACCGCAGCAAAAAAATCCTCAATGACGTTGACGGGCTTTTGAACGAAATGGACGAAATGCTTTGCAAGCAGGACAAAACCATCAAGCTATTAACCGATTCCGGCGGCTACACCTCCAACATCGTGCTTGCCTACAAAAAGGAATTTCCCAACAACATGCTCTCAATAAGCTATGGCAAAAGAGAGGGCATTATCGAGGATTTAAACACCGCAAAATCGGATTTTGCCCTTTGCACGCCGCCGATTACCGAGGATGAGTCCAAGCAAATCGAAACAATAATCGTCTACAAGGACTGCGGCTGCATATTTTTCCCGCCGGAGCATCCCCTTATCGGCAAAGGCACCGTAAGTCTTGAACAACTGGAAAACGAGCCGCTGGTGACCTCCCCAAAGGGCGGGGGCGTCCGCAACAATTTGGAGCTGGTTTTTGAAAAGTACGGCTATGTGCCAAATGTGGTTTGCGAGTCCAACGACATGGATCTGCTTGTAAAGGCGGTTTTGGGTGGGCTTGGCTTTGCCTTTATGCCCCACAGGTTTATGTCCGACCCCCAGCTAAGACCCTATTGCGCGGAAATCCGGCTCCCCGGTGAGGGCGCGGAAATCGGTTTGAGCTTCAACAAAAAAATCGCGGGCAGTGCAAAATCGGAGGAGTTTAAGCACTTCATCAGCAACTTTTTCGTGGAGCTAAAGGGGATTGCCTGATATAAAGCAGGGGAGTGGGCAAAACAAAATTTCCCTTGTTGAATTGACTGCGGCACTGTGGTAAAATGCTTCCAAGCAGAGGGTCTTTTTAACTTAAAAATTCAAGGAGGTGGGGTCTGTGCTGCTTCGTCGAGAGTACACCTGTCCATTGGAATTAACCCATGACATGATCAAGGGAAAGTGGAAAACCATCATTTTATGGCGGCTTCGGCTGGGGCATA
>JAVVZC010000001.1:0-40207 GCA_036650755.1 Oscillospiraceae bacterium | reverse complement strand
GCCCACGACCACCGAATTGCAATGTGCGCCGCAATCGCCGCCCTAATTTGCGAAAAACCCGTTCAAATCTTGGGCGCGGAAGCCATAAAAAAATCCTATCCCCGTTTCTTTGACGATTTTTCGTCTCTTGGCGGGACTACAGAGTTTTCCGAAAGGGAGTTTTAGCTGTGAATATAGATGAAGCAAGAAACATGATTGACGATATTGACACCCAAATATTGGAGCTTTTTCTTTGCAGAATGGAGCTTTGCGCTCAGATTTTTATGCAAAAAGCCGCCTGCGGAAAAAATATTTTGGACCCGGCACGGGAGGCAAATATTTTATCCCGCGTCAGCGAAAAAAGCGCCGATATGGCGAGCTATTCCTGCCGACTTTTTGAAGAAATGCTCAGTCTTTCCCGAGAGTATCAGGGCACGCTGACGCCTTTGTCGGAAAATCCCCCAAAATTCGGGCTTTTGGGCGAGCATTTGGCTCACAGCTTTTCCCCCCAAATTTACGAAATGCTGGGTATAAGAAACTATAAGCTAATCGAAACCACCGGGGATCGGCTCAAGGACATTCTTGGGGATGTAGGTTTTAGCGGCTTGAATGTCACCATGCCCTTCAAGCGGGATGTGGTGCCCCTTTGCGACGAATTGAGCTATGAGGTTCGGGAAACCGGCTGCGCCAACACTCTTGTACGCCGCTCCGATGGCAGACTTTGCGCCTACAACACGGATTTGGGTGGCTTTATTTTCGCGGCAAAGCTGGCAAAGCTTGATTTTACGGACAAGCGGGTGCTTGTTTTCGGAAGCGGCGGAGCGTCTCTTGCGGCTGTTGCGGCTTCAAAAAGAATGGGTGCCGCCTCCGTTACCGTTGTTTCCCGAACAGGGAAAGTGAATTACGGAAATTTGGACGCCTACGCCAATTCTCAAATAATAATCAACGCAACGCCTGTGGGCATGTTCCCGGGGAACCTTGAAACCATCATGTCCCTTGAACGATTTACATGCTGCGAGGGTGTTTTTGACATGGTTTACAACCCTCGCCGCACAATGCTTATTATGGACGCCGAGGCACGGGGAATTCCCGCCACCGACGGACTGCCCATGCTGGTTTATCAGGCACTTATCGCCGCCCGCCTTTTTTTGGACGTGAACATCGCCGAGGGCGAGGCGCTGAAAATTCTGCCAAAGCTCCGTGCCCAATGCGGAAATATCATAATCGTTGGAATGCCGGGCAGCGGAAAAACCACCATCGGCAAGGAAATTGCAAATGTGACCGACCGCCGATTTATCGACATTGACGATGAAATCGAAAAAACAGCGGGAAAACCCGTTGCACAGCTTTTTGCCGAGCTGGGCGAGGAGGGCTTTCGTCAGCTTGAAAAGCAGGAAACCATCTTAGCGGGCGCACAAACCGGCTGTGTCATCGCAACAGGCGGCGGAGTTGTGAAGTCAATGCAAAACTACTGCCCACTGCGTCAAAATGGGCGCATATACTGCCTGCTCCGACCCATGGAAAAGCTGGCTTTGGAGGGCAGACCACTCTCCAAGGACTTTGACGCCCTGTTCCAAATGCGCAGAGAGCGTGTGCCCATGTATTTGGATTTTGCCGATGTGGCAATCGGAAACAACGGCACAATCCCCGAAACCGCAAAGCTTATTTTGGAGGACTACTATGAAAATATTGGTAATTAACGGTCCAAACATCAACCTTTTGGGAATTCGCGAACCAAAAATCTATGGAAACCGCAGCTATGCTGACCTGCTGTCACACATAAAAAATGAAGCCGAAAAGCTTGACGTGGAGGTGGAATTTTATCAGAGCAACCACGAGGGCGATTTGGTGGACGCAATTCAGAGCGCTTTGGGGCGGATTGACGGAATTATCATCAACCCCGCCGCCTATGCCCATTCCAGCATTGCAATTTTGGACGCGCTGAAGGCTGTTGACCTGCCCACCATCGAGGTTCATCTTTCAAACCCGGGAATTCGCGAGGAATTCCGCCACGTTTCCATCACTAGGCGTGCCTGTCTCAAATCCATTTGCGGGCGTGGCTTTGAGGGCTACATCGAAGCACTTCACATACTCACCGACAAGGAGCCGGCTGTATCCGAAAAATAAAAAAACTCACAGAAGAAGGAATTAGCAAATGTATCACATCAAAAATGTCGAGGCTGAAACCATGCCCCGAGAGCAAATGCGGGAGCTGCAAAGCGAAAGACTTGTGGCAATGGTTCACCGTGTGTACGAAAACGTCCCACTCTACCGAAAAAGATTTGACGAAGCGGGCGTCAGCCCCGATGACATCCGCTCCATTGACGATATTACAAAATTACCCTTCACCTACAAGCAGGATTTGAGAGACAATTATCCCTTTGGACTTTTCGCCGTGCCCATGGACGAGGTTGTTCGGCTGCACGCCTCCTCGGGCACCACAGGCAAGCAAACCGTTGTGGGCTACACCCGAAACGACATGGCGCTTTGGGGTGAAGTTATGGCGCGCACTTTGGGCGCGGGGGGCATTACAAAATCCGACATCGGGCACATCAGCTACGGCTATGGGCTTTTCACAGGCGGCATGGGCGGCGGGCTTGGCTCCGAAACCTTGGGCTGCGCCACAATTCCCGCCTCCACGGGCAACACCCGCCGTCAGGTCACAATTTTGCAGGACTTTAAACCCAACTTCATCCTTGCAACGCCCTCCTACGCCCTGACCATCGCGGAATTTATGGAGGCAAACAATCTTCCCATCGACAGCTTAAGCCTGAGAGCCGGATTTTTCGGCGCGGAGCCTTGGACTGACAACATGCGTCGGGAAATCGAACGCCGCCTGAACATTGAAGCCTTTGACATCTACGGGCTTTCCGAGGTTATCGGACCGGGCGTCGCCTTTGAATGCGAATGCCACAACGGGCTTCATGTGAACGAGGATCACTTCTTCCTTGAAATCATCGACCCGGAAACCGAACAGCCCGTTCCCGACGGCACCGAGGGTGAAATCGTTTTCACCTGCTTCACAAAGGAAGCACTGCCCCTTGTCCGCTATCGCACCCACGACGTGGGAATGCGGCTTGTGGGCGACTGCGACTGCGGCAGAACCACGGTTCGCATGATGAAGCCCGCGGGACGGACGGACGACATGCTCATCATCCGCGGCGTCAATGTTTTCCCCTCACAAATCGAATCCGTGCTCATGAACGTGGAGGGCATCGCCCCCTTCTTCCAGCTTATCGTTGAGCGGGAAGGAAACCTTGACAAGCTTACAGTTTTGGTTGAGCTGACGGAGGAAATGTTCACCGACGAAGTTCGAAAGCTGGAAGCCATCACAAAAAAAGTCACCGAGGAAATTCATTCCGTTTTGGGCATCGCCGCAAAGGTTCGCCTTGTGGAACCGAAAAGCATTGAGCGCTTTGAGGGCAAGGCAAAGAGAATTATAGATAAACGCAGTGAGGTAAAATTTTAAGGAGGGGTATTATGCTGTTAAAACAAATCTCGGTTTTCGCTGAAAACCGCCGCGGGGCAATCAATGACATCACAGGTGTTCTGCTGGAGGCGGGCATCAACATCAGGGCGCTGTCAATTGCCGACACCACCGATTTTGGCGTTGTCCGCCTTATCGTTGACAAGCGAAAGGACGCCCTTGCGGCACTTCGGGACAGGGGCATGACCGTTATCGAAACCGACGTTGTGGCTCTTTCCGTGGACGACGCGCCGGGCAGCCTTCACAACGCGCTCACAGCGCTGACCGCCGACAACATCATGGTGGAATACAGCTACGGCTTTGTTACCCCCATCGGCGGCGAAGCAACCGTCATCCTAAAATGCGACGACCAGCCAAAAGCGATTGAAAGCCTTACAAGCCGAGGCTTCAAGCTCCTTACGGCGGACGACGTAAAATACTAAAAACAAAGAAGCCGGGGAGAAAAATTTTCTCCCCGGCTTCTTTGTTTTATGTTTTAAATGGGAGGAAAAATGGCTTATTCCTCGCCGGTTTGCATGGAAACAATGTCCACACTGCCGTATTTTTTGCGCAGCAGCGGCTTTTCAATTTTGCCTGTTGGGTTTCTTGGAACTGTGTCGAAGATTATTTCCCGTGGGCGCTTATAGCGGGGGAGAGCCTTGCAAAATTCGTTTATCTCCTCGGCGTCGGCTTGGACACCCGGCTTTAGCTCAACTATGGCTGTTGCAATTTCGCCAAGGCGCTCGTGGGGTCTGCCGATAACGGCAACGTCCTTGATTTTGTCGTTTTGACGGAGGAAATCCTCAATTTGCACAGGGTAAAGGTTCTCGCCGCCGGTGATTATAACGTCCTTTTTGCGGTCAACCAGCCAAATAAAGCCGTCCTCATCCACCCGCGCCATGTCGCCTGTCCAAAGCCAGCCGTCCTCGGACAGGCTTTCTTTTGTGGCTTCCTCATTTTTGTAGTAGCAGCTCATAACGCCGGGACCCCGCACAGCAAGCTCGCCCACGGCGCCTTGGGATACGGTGTTTTTTTCGCTGTCCACAACCTTTGTTTCCCAGCCAAAGCCCGCCTTGCCGATTGCGCCCACCTTTGAGGTGTTTTCAACGCCCAAATGCACACAGCCGGGTCCGATGGACTCGGAAAGCCCGTAGTTGGTGTCGTATTGGTGGTTTGGAAAATAGGCTTTCCAGCGGTTTATAAGGCTTTTTGGCACAGGCTGAGCGCCGATGTGCATGAGCCGCCATGCGGAAAGGTCGTAGTCCGAAAGCTTGATATCGCCCCTATCAAGGGCGTCCAAAATGTCCTGAGCCCAAGGCACCAGAAGCCAAACATTGCTGGCGTGCTCCTCGGCGGCTGTTTTTAAAATCCAGTTGGGGCTGATGCCCCGAAGCAAAATTGCGCGGCTGGCGGAGAGCAGACTGCCGAACCAGTGCATTTTTGCGCCGGTGTGGTAGAGGGGAGGCATACACAAAAAGCAATCGCCCCGCTCCTGACCGTGGTGTTTTTGCTCCGTGATTGCGGAATGGCTAAGGCTTTGGTGCTTGTGCAAAATTGCCTTGGGAAAGCCTGTGGTGCCGGAGGAAAAATAGATGGCGGCAAAATCCTCCTCGGAAAGCTCCACATTGGGCTTGCGGCTGGAGCAGTAGGAGATGAGTTGAAAATAGCTCTCCGCCCAATCGGGGCAGCGTCCGCCCACGTAAAACAGCTTGTGAAGCTTTGGAACGTCGTTTCGAATTGCGCCCACCCGCTCGGTAAATTCGTTGCCGAAGATGAGAAGGGAGCAGTCGGCAAGGTCAAGGCAGTATTTGATTTCGTCCGCGGTGTAGCGGTAGTTAAGCGGCACGGCAAGAGCGCCCGCCTTTAAAACGCCGAAGTAAATGGGCAGCCATTCAAGGCAGTTCATCAGCAAAATGCCAACCTTGTCGCCCTTTTTCACGCCGTTTGCCAAAAGCAAATGGGCAAAGCGATTGGCGCGGCAGTCAAAGTCCTGCCAAGTAATTTCGCGGCGATAGGTGTCCTCACGGTAGTTTGATTCAACAAGATTAAATTCCTTCCACGAGGTTTCAAGGGGAGTTTTCTCGTGTTCGGGGTTGATTTCAACAAGGGCGGTTTCGTCGGGAAAATTCTTGGCATTGTTCTCTAAAAGCTCTGTGATTGGCATGATAAGTCCTCCTAAAATTGTAATAAAAAACGCCCTTCGGAAAAAAATCCGAAGGGCGAAAATAATTCGCGGTACCACCTTGGTTCGCCGGCTGCTCACACAACTGACCTTAAAATCTCATCCCGGGCGGCAAAAAGACACCGGGGGCAAAGACCCGACACTTTAACGTGTGTTAGTCGTCACAGCCTACTAGGTGAAAAGCCGTTTGGTGTGAAGCTGAAGGATGTATTCACCGAAGGGTTCCCATGCGCCTCTCATCTGCCGGCTGCTTTCTGTTTGGTTCGGAAACGGTTACTTCTTCCTTGTCATCGCTGTTCTTTATGAAATTATTGCTATGATAAGCCTTGGAGGTGGATATGTCAAGCAAAAATTTTTCGGCTTTAGGCGTCATTGGGGACAGCCCCGAAAACAATCAGGGTAAAAAACCGAATATTTCGCTTTATTGCCGCCGGTGGTGGGGGAGCGCTTAAATGTCCGGGTGACTGGCGCTCAGCGCCATTTCGGAGTCCAAGCGTCTGTATTGGCGAAGGAACAGGAAGCCTGTTGTAAGAGCTGCAAGTATGTCGGCGATTGGCTCCGCGACGAAGATGCCGATGGCACCCCAAAAGTGGGGGAAAATCAGTGCCAGAGGAATGAGGAGCAGCACCTTTCTTTCCAGTGCGAGGAAAAGGGAAACCTTTGCCTTGCCCATTCCGATGAAGCTTGCCTGACACGCCATTTGAACGCCGAACAGCCAAATTCCACCCATGTAAATCGGCAAAACCTTTGACGCCAGCGCAATCAGCGCCTCATCCTTTGTGAACAGCACCGCAAAGATTTGGGGAGTGAATACTGCCAAAAGACAGCCGATACAGGAGACGGAAACTGAAATCAGCAGAATGATTTTGAAGGCTTTTTTCACTCTTTCGGGATTGTTCGCGCCGTAGTTGTAGCTGATTATGGGCTGGGCACCCTGAGTCAGCCCCGTGACGGGGACAATCAAAAGCTGCATAACGCTTGACAGGATTGTCATTGCGCCCACGTAAAGGTCGCCGCCGTAGCGTTGAAGCCCGGAGTTGAAGGTTATGAAAACAAGGCTTTCCGTTGCCTGCATTATGAAGGGAGAAACGCCCAGCGCCATGATTTTGCCAAGGATTTTGAAGTCGGGCTTCAAGTATTTCGGACGGATTTTAAGGTCGGTTTTTTTGGAGAGCAGGAAATACAGTACCCAAGCGGCACTGAGAGCTTGGGAAATAATCGTTGCGAGGGCTGCGCCCTGAACGCCCATTTTGAAGCCGAAAATTAAAATCGGGTCAAGGACAATGTTTGTAACAGCGCCGATAAGGGTGGACAGCATGGCGATTTTTGCCTTGCCCTGACAGGAGATGTACATGTTCAGCCCCAATGCCATCTGGACAAAAACCGTGCCCCAAAGGTAGATTTGAAGGTATTGGGTGGCGTAGACAATTGTTTCGTCGCTGGCGCCGAAGGCGTAGAGGATGGGCTCCTTATAAATCTGAAAACCGATGGTCAGCAGAATGGAAAAGATGAAAAGCGCCGTAACGCTGTTTCCCAAAAGCTTTTCGGCACCGTCGTGGTTTTTTCGACCCATTTGGATTGCAGCCAAGGGCGCTCCGCCCATGCCGATAAGGGCGCTGAACGCCGCAATGAGGGTAAGAATTGGGAAGCATACCCCAAGCCCTGTGAGAGCGTCGCCGCCCACCACATCCATGTGACCGATATACATGCGGTCAACAATGTTGTATAGCACGTTTACAACCTGAGCCACCACTGCCGGGACGGCAAGGCTGAAAATCAGCTTTCCTATGGGCGCTGTGCCAAGAGCGTCGTCTTTTTTGCTTACATTATCGGACATTTTTTGCCCCTCGTTTCATGTGTTCGTTATGGGGGAGTTTACTACATTTTTCAAGCCTATGTCAAGTACGTCACTTTTTGAAAACTTTTTTCCGTGCCTTGTCTCCGTCAAGCTGTCGTAATTTGGAGATTTATCACAGAATATTAGTTCAATATGTATAAAAGTGTAAATAGGGGAATGACAGGGAGGGAAAAATTTGCTATTATAAGGATAAGAAATCGTTGCCGAGTCCGTGGCATGCGAAATACAGGGAGATTATTATGGAATACGAGATTTTTGGCGCAAACATGCCGGCTGTCACCCTGACCTTTCAGTCGGGTGAAAGCATCTTCACCCAGTCCGGCGGCATGACTTGGATGACCGACGGCATCACCATGGAAACCAACATGAAGGGCGGACTGGGAAAAGCAATCGGCCGTGCCTTCACCGGTGAGTCTCTTTTCATGGCAACCTACACAGCCCAGCGTCCGGGCGCGCAAATCACGCTTGCGTCCACCATGCCGGGCAGCATCGTCGCCTTGGAGCTTAACGGCTCAAAAAGCTACACCTGCCAAAAAGACGCCTTCCTTTGCGCCACCCGTGGCGTCAAGCTCTCCGCCTCTGTCCAAAAAGCAAAAACCGGCTTTTTCGGCGGCGAGGGCTTCATCATGCAGCACCTTGAGGGAAATGGAATTTGCTTTCTCGAAATGGACGGCTCCATCGTCATAAAAGACCTTGCCCCCGGCGAAACCATTAAGGTTGACACCGGAAACCTTGCCGCCTTTGACAGCGGCGTTGAATATTCCGTTGAAACCGTCAAGGGCTTCAAAAACATTTTGTTCGGCGGCGAAGGGCTTTTCCTGTCCGTGCTTCGCGGCCCCGGCAGAGTTTATCTCCAAACCATGAATATGGCGGGCTTTGCGGGCAAAATAATCCCATACATACCTCGCTCCAACTAAAGCAAAGCACATAAAGAAGGACACACAATGTTGGCATTTAACCTGGCGCTCCAGCTTATTCTTTTAATTATCCTTGGCATTATCGTTTGGCGCAGTGGAATGGTGGGGGAGGACTTCGACAAATCCCTCACCTCCTTCATCATCAATTTGGCGCTGCCCTGTCTCATAATCAATTCATTCAATGCTCCCTTTTCAAAGGACCAGCTTATCAATTGCCTTATTCTCCTTGCCCTCAGCCTCCTGATTTTGGCTGTTTCCTTTGCCGTTGGTCAGCTTTGCTTCAAGCTTTGCGGCGGCGGCTACTCCGGGCGAATTCTTCGCTTCGGCGCAATGTTCACAAACTTCTCCTTTGTTGGAATTCCTGTTGTGGAGGCGCTTTACGGTCAGCTGGGCGTGCTCTATTTCGTGGTTTTTTTGGTGCCCATCCGCATGGTCTATTACAGCGGCGCAAAGCCCCTGCTTTCCCCCCACGGAATGGTTCGTGAAAAGAAAACACCGCTTCAAACCCTTGCAGGCTGGTTTTCACCTCCCGTTATCGCGGTTTTTATCGGGCTTTTCCTCTACGTCACAGGGCTTAGATTTCCAAGCTTTATCGACAACGCCATTGAAACTGTGGGCTCAATCAGCTCACCCTTGGGCATGATTGTCTGCGGAATTTCCCTTGGCAAAAACAATATGCGCTCCCTCCTAAAGCTCAAATATCTTCGAATGCCAATTCTTCGAAACCTTATCATGCCGGCACTGACCGTGGGAATTCTCTATTTTCTTCCCCTTGACCCCCTTGTCGCAAAGGTTGTGGTCATGTTTTCGGCACTTCCCGTTGCGGCACTGCTCTCCGCCTTCACCATCCAATACGACCCCAGACCCGAGGCACAGCTTGAAAGCTCCGGCAGTGTAATGCTTTCGGTGCTGGCTTCGGCGGCGACAATCCCGCTCTGGTCTGCCGTTGCGGAAAGGCTTTTCTGATTTCAAATCGCACCCCATGGGTGCGAAAGCTCGCGCTCCCACAGCGCAAAGTCCCCGGGGACTTTCTGGAGGAAAATGAATGTCCAACAAAGCAAATCGCCTTGACGACCGTCGCAGTATGATGCTTGACACCCCAATTTCAAGGCTTATCCCAAAAATGGCAATTCCCACCGTAATCGCAATGCTCATAACCTCGGTCTACAGCATGGCGGACTCCTATTTCGTCCACTTTCTCGGCACCTCGGCGACTGCCGCCGTTGGCGTCAACATGTCCATCGACCAAACCATCATGATGGCAGGCTCCTTTCTTGCCGTTGGCTCCAACAGCTACATCTCTAGGCTAATGGGCGCAAAGCAAAACGACAAGGCTTCCGCCACTCTCTCCGCGGCGTTCTTCACAGCGTTTTTCCTTGGAATTCTCGTCATGGTTCCGGGACTTATGTTCACGGAAAAAATGGTTCGTCTCTTGGGCGCCACCAATTCCTCCGCCAAATATGCGGTTGATTACGCAAACTACATCCTTATCGCCGCTCCCTTTATGGCATCCAGCTTTGTTCTTAACCAATGCCTGCGTTCCGAGGGAAGCCCTGTCTACTCAATGGTCGGCATGGGGCTTGGCGGCATTCTAAACATCGCCCTCGACCCGCTTTTCATCTTCACCTTCGACATGGGCGTCGGCGGCGCGGCTCTTGCCACAGCCATCTCAAAATTCATCAGCTTCTGCATCCTGATTTTCCCCTACATCCGCAAGCACAGCGTTTTGCGGCTTTCCATCAAGCGCATCAGCTTTAGCCGTGATATAGTTCGGGAAACCACCCTAATGGGCATGCCCTCACTGCTCCGCACAGGGCTCAGCGTTGTTTCCTTTATCATCATCAACAACTTTGCGGGGCGCTATTCCGACTCCGCCCTTGCAGGAATTTCCGTCGTCACGCGTATAATGATGGTGCCAACCTTTGCAATTTTGGGCTTTGCCCAAGGCTTCCAGCCGGTTGCGGGGTACAACTTTGGCGCCACCCGTTACGACAGAGTTAAGGAGTCCTTCCGATTTTCCTCCCTTGTTGCCGTAATCTCCGTTACGGTTGTCAGCCTGCTGATGGCGGTTTTCTCAAAGCAGCTTATTTTGCTGTTCACCGAGGGGGACATGGAAATGGTCAAAATCGGGCAATTTTGCCTTATCACCCAATGCGTCATAATGCCCTTGAACGCTTGGGTCATAATCGTCAACATGCTCTACGCGGCACTTGGAAAACCGGTGGGCGCCATAATTTTGGGCAGCACCCGTCAGGGAATTTGCTTCCTGCCCGTTGTGTTTATCCTTCCCATATTCCTTGGAATTTATGGGCTTGCGTCGGCGCAGGCTGTTGCGGACCTGCTTGCCTTTGTGGTTGCAATTCCCTTTGCGATTTCCATATACAGGGGGGTCAACCGAAAGCTCCGTGACGAGCTTCCACTTCCAGAAATTGAGTAAATTCGCGGCAAAAGCCGTATTATCAATAGAATTTAAAGCTTCTTCAATTTCCGTTAATCATCCTAAACAAATAATGGGAGGAACTGAAAATGAACAAAACAGTCATCACAATCAGCCGTGAATTCGGCAGCGGAGGCCGCACAATCGCAAAGCAGCTTGCCGAGCGCTTGGGCTACGCCTATTACGACAAGGCACTGGTTGAACGCATTGCGGAGGAAAGCGGCTATTCCAAGGAGTTTGTGGAAACCCGTGGCGAGGACGCAACCTCCACCAGCAGCTTTTTGTTTAATCTTGCCCGAAGCGGCAGCGGCGGCTATGACGGCGCGCCGGGAATTTCCGACAAGCTCTTTATCATCCAGCACAACCTTATCAAAAAACTGGCAGGGGAGGGCCCCTGTGTTATTGTTGGGCGCTGCTCCGACTACATCCTTAAGGACGAACCAAACGCCCTCCATGTGTTTATCCACGCTGACAAAAAATTTAAGGCAAACCGCATCGTGGAGCTTTACGGTGAGCGGGACGCGGAGCCGGAGCGCCGTCTTGAGGAAAAAGACAAAAAACGCATCGTCTACTACAAAAACTACACAGGCAGAACTTGGGGCATGAGCACAAACTACGACCTTTGCATGGACAGCGGCAAGCTGGGCATCGAAAATTGCGTTGACGTTATCGTAAAGCTGGCAAAGGGATAAACAATGTTTAAACCGCGAATTTCCTCACAAAATATGAGCGGGCAATTAAAATTGACATTGCGGCACCCCGGGGGTATAATGGTGCAATGTAATAGTTAAAATTACACTAGGTCATTATACGTATCGTCAACCGACTACAAAAATATGAGGTAAATACTTTGAATTTTCAAATCATAGGCGACAGCTGCTGTGATTACCCCTATCTTGGGGAAGATTACAGCTGGCTCAATCGCGTTCCATTAACCATAGACCTTGACAACGAAACCTTCGTTGACGACAAAAACCTTCGCAGCAGCATGCTTATCAGCAAAATGGCTGCGTCCCGCAACGCCCCCAAAACCGCTTGCCCCTCACCGGGAAGCTTTGAGGAAGCCTACAACTGCGGCGCGGATGACATCTATGTCGTCACCCTTTCCGACAAGCTTAGCGGCACCTACAACAGCGCCGTTGTGGCAGCAAGCATGTTCAAGGAGGCTCACCCCGAAAAGAACGTTTTTGTTTTCAGCTCCCGCAGCGCCGCCTCCGGCGAAATCGCCGTCTGCCACAAAATCTATGAGCTTGCAAGCGCCGGCACTCCCTTTGACGAGGTCGTCAAGCAAACTCTTGCCTTTGTGAACAACATGAGCACCTCTTTTGTCTTGGAAAACCTTGATGTTTTCCGCAAAAACGGCAGACTGAACCACCTTCAATCCATCCTCACCAGCGCTCTCAAGCTTAAGCTTGTCATGGGCGGCGACGAAACCGGAAACATCTGCGTTCGTGGCAAGGCGCTTTCAATCGACCGTGCCATCACAAAAATGGCTGACCTTATCGGCGAAAAGTGCAAGGGTCTTAATTTCAGCGCAAGATCCCTTTTCATCACCCACTGCCAGTGCCCGGACAGAGCAAGACTTGCCCGTGACCTTATCATGAAGCAGGTCAATTTCAGAGATTGCTTCATCCTTACCGCAGGCGGCATCAGCACCACCTATGCCAACGCGGGCGGCATCATTGTTGCCTACTAGGCGTCCTCCACAAAAAACTTCGGCTTTTTGCAATAATTTCCTTGCAAAGCCACTGCTCTTATGTTAAAATGTTCAAGTCTATGCGGGAGCATTATTTTGTTCTCCGCTTTGCATCCATAAGGAACGGTCCTCTGGCGGAACTTTACCGCGCACGAACGTTTACAACGAAGGGAGGATACAAAAAATGGATTTAGTTCAAACTCTCAATCAGCAATACATGAAGTCCGAGCTGCCCGAAATGAACGTCGGCGATACCGTCCGTGTCACCGTCCGCATCAAAGAAGGCGCACGCGAGAGAAATCAGGCATTTGACGGCACCATCATCGCAAGAAAGCATGGCGGAATTAGCGAAACCATCACGGTTCGCCGCATTTCCAACAACGTCGGATGTGAAAAGGTTTTCCCCGTTCATTCCCCGTCGATAGTCTCAGTTGAGATTATCCGTAAAGGAAAGGTTCGCAGAGCAAAGCTTTACTACCTCCGCGACAGAGTCGGTAAGAAGGCTAAGGTTAAAGAGCGCGTTTAACTTCATCAAAAAAAGAGGCTTATGCCTCTTTTTTTGCGTTTTGGGCGCTTTTCGCCTCGGAGGCTAATATTTTGCCTCCAAAAGCAAAGTTAATAATTTTGCCTTGCTTAATCATAGGCACTTCGAGTATAATGTATATTTGACAGTTACAACTGCTAAAAGGGAGGCACCTTTTATATGGATAATCTCAGCAACAAAAAACAAGCAAGTGAAAACAGCCCCGTGGAAAGCTTCGACTACGAGCGCTTTGCGGCGGAGGAACTGGCTGAAGAACGTGTGCCGGTCACAGCGGAGGGCGGACCCTCCTCGGGAAAAATCAAAAAAACAGGCAGTGAGGTCTACGATTGGATGCAGTGCATCGTTTCGGCTTTGCTTTTCTGCGTTTTGGTTTTCGCGTTTTTGGTGAGAATTGTGGGTATCATCGGTTCGTCCATGGTTCCGACCTTTCACGATGGGGACAGCGTTATCATCTCCAAGCTGTTCTATGAGCCAAAGCAGGGGGACGTTGTTGTCCTGCGCAAGCTCAAATTTCAGGAGGAGCCCATCATCAAGCGGGTCATCGCCACAGAGGGACAAACCGTGGATATCGACTTCGAAACGGGCGTCGTCTATGTAAACGACCTGCCCTTGGAGGAGCCATACACAGCGGAGCCCACGCTGACACCCCTTGACTTTGAAGGAAAAATAACCGTCCCCGAGAACAACGTTTTCGTTATGGGCGACAACCGCAACCGCTCAACCGACAGCCGTGAGGCGACAATCGGCTGTGTTGATGAGCGCTACATTATGGGCAAGGTGCTTCTGAGAATTTTGCCGATTGGCAGCTTCGGACTTGTGGATTAAAAAATTTACAGCGTCCCTAAGGAGGGTTCTATGGCAGAAAAAATGAACATCCAATGGTTCCCCGGTCACATGACCAAGGCACAGCGCATGATTGAGGAAAACATGAAAATGGTGGACGCGGTCTGCGAAATCATCGACGCCCGCATTCCATTTTCCAGCCGCAACCCCGATATCGAGCGCCTTGCGGGCACAAAGCCCCGCCTTGTCATCCTAAACCGTGTTGACCAAGCCGACCCCGCAATCACCGCCCAATGGCGCAGCTTCTACAAAGCCCAAGGGCTGGAGGTTTTGGAAACCGACTGCAAAAGCGGTAAGGGCGTCTCCGGGTTTTCCGGGGCGGTTCGTTCACTGCTCAAAGAAAAAATTGAAAGCTACACCGCAAAGGGACAGGCAACCCGCCCCCTTCGCGCCATGGTTTTGGGAATTCCAAACGTTGGCAAATCCACCTTTATAAACAAGGTGGCAAAGCGCAAGGCGGCAAAAGCTGCCGACAAGCCGGGCGTTACCCGGGGCAAGCAGTGGATAAACATTGACGCGGGCTTGGAGCTTTTGGACACACCGGGCATACTTTGGCCCCGCTTTGACAGTCAGGAGGTGGGGGAGAACCTTGCCTTCACCGGCGCAATTCGGGACGAAATCATGGACAGGGAAGTCCTTTGCTCAAACCTTATGCTGCGGCTTCGAGAGCTTTACCCCCAAAATTTGGAGCAGCGCTACAAGTTTAAGCCCGAGCCCGAAGCCAGCGGCTTTGAGCTTTTGGAGGAGGCGGCAAAGCGCCGCGGCTTCCTTGTTTCAAAGGGTGAATACGACCTTGAACGCATGTCCGTTGTGCTTTTGGACGAATTTCGTGACGGACGTCTGGGGCGCATTTCTCTTGAAAAGCCCCAAATGGCGGGAGAAACAAATAATGCTTTGGGAGATTGAAACCGAAATCCTTAACAGCGGCGTTTCGCCCATCTGCGGAGTTGACGAGGCGGGGAGAGGTCCCCTTGCGGGCCCCGTCTGCGCCGCCGCCGTCATTTTGCCCCCGGGGCTTGAAATACCGGGGCTTAACGACTCAAAAAAGCTGAGCGCCAAGCGGCGTGAGGCGCTTTTTGATATCATCAGGGCGGAGGCTGTTTCCTTTGGCATCGCTTTTGCCTCCGTGGAAGAAATCGAGGAGCTGAACATTTTGGGCGCCACCTATCTTGCCATGAACAGGGCAATTTCTTGCCTTTCCCCCGCGCCCGCGCTGGCGCTTATCGACGGGGACAGAAACAAGGGCATCAAATGCGAAAGCCGCACCATCGTGGGCGGGGACGGAAAATGCGCAAGCATTGCCGCCGCCTCCATTTTGGCAAAGGTGAGCCGTGACCGACTTATGACGGAGCTTGACAAAAAATATCCCCAATACGGTTTTGCTAAACACAAGGGCTACGGCACCGCCGCCCATTACGCCGCCCTGCGTGAATTTGGCGTTTCCGAAATCCACCGCCCCTCCTTTTTGAAAAAATTCCTGTCGGAGGATAAGCAATGGACAAAAAGCTGACCGGTCGCTGGGGCGAGGAAGCGGCGGCAAATTACCTTAAAAAAAAGCACTACAAAATCATCGGGCTTAACTACTACTGCCGCATGGGCGAAATTGACATCATTGCCGCAAACAAAAAATACATCGTTTTTGTGGAGGTAAAGCTGCGAAAATCCGCGGGCTTTGCCCAAGCAATGGAATTTGTAACCCGAAGCAAGCAGGAAAAAATCATCAAAACCGCGTCAATGTGGCTGTCCCAAAACGAAACGGCGCTTCAGCCCCGCTTTGACGTTATCGAAATCTACGCGCCGGAGGGAGTTTCCTCAAAAACTCTCAAAATCAACCACATAGAAAATGCGTTTCAGTGAGGAGAAGCAAATGAAATACATCAGTACAAGAGACAAAAACAAAAGCGTTACAGCGGCAGAAGCCATCGCAAAGGGGCTTGCCGACGACGGCGGTCTTTTCCTGCCCGAGTCCATCCCAAGCGTTTCGGCAAGTGAGCTTAAGGAGCTTTGCAAGGCAAACTACCGTGAGCGCGCCGTAATTATAATGAGTAAGTTCCTTGACGAATTTTCGGAAGCCGAGCTTCGGGGCTTCGTCAATTCCGCATATGCCGAAAACTTTGACTGCCCCGAAATTGCGCCGCTGCGTTTCCTTGACGACGCCACGGGAATGCTGGAGCTTTGGCACGGCCCCACCTGCGCTTTTAAAGACATGGCACTGCAAATGCTTCCCCTTTTGCTGGTGTCCTCTCTGAAAAAGCTGAACGAAAACCGAAAGGTCTGCATCCTTGTCGCCACCTCCGGCGACACGGGCAAGGCGGCGCTTGCAGGCTTTGCAAACGTCCCCGGCACCTCCATCGCGGTTTTTTACCCTCGGGACGGGGTTTCCGACGTCCAAAAACTGCAAATGACCACCCAAGAGGGCGACAACGTCTATGTTTGCAGTGTTGAGGGCAACTTTGACGACGCACAAAACGGCGTTAAAAGGATTTTCAGCGACCGTGACTTCAGCGAAAAGCTGAACGAAAACGGTGTGTTTTTGTCCTCCGCAAACTCCATCAACTGGGGCAGACTTTTGCCGCAAATCGTCTATTATTTTTCCGCCTATTGCGACTATGTCAATTCGGGAAAAATCAAAATGGGTGACGAAATCGACTTTTGCGTCCCCACGGGCAATTTCGGCGATATTTTGGCGGGCTACTACGCAAAGAAAATGGGGCTTCCTGTTCGCAAGCTCATCTGCGCCTCAAACAGCAACAATGTGCTGACCGACTTTATCAAAACCGGTTTTTACGACCGCAACCGTCAGTTTTTCAGCACCATTTCTCCCTCTATGGACATTTTGGTTTCCTCCAATTTAGAGCGCTTGCTTTTCCTGCTCTCCGACGACAAGCAGGTTAAAAATTGGATGGAGCTACTGAAAATCAAGGGGAGCTACAACGTGGGTGCCGGGGTTTTGGCGGAGCTTCAGCGTGACTTTGACTGCGGTTTCTGTGCCGATGATGAAGCGATGCTGGCAATTAACCGTGAGTTTTCCAACAGTGACTACCTTATGGACACCCACACCGCCGTCGCCTTCGGCGTTTTGGAAAAGCTGCGCAAAAACGACCCGAAATTCCCCACCGTGGTGGTTTCCACCGCCAGCCCCTTCAAGTTCGCGGACAGCGTTTTGGAGGCATTGGGCAAGGGCGAAAAGAAGTCCGGCGGCAAGCTTATCGAAAGCCTGACAGCGCTTACCGGCGTTTTGGCGCCCCGACCCCTGAGCGGACTTGACAGTCGTGAAAAACGCTTTTCGGACTGCGTTGCAAAGGAAAATATGGACAAAGCGGTTCTAAAATTTCTCCAAACTATGTAGCGGGGGAGTTTCCCCCCGCTTTTTCTAGCAGCAGCCGCCCTTGGGCGTAAAGGTTTGGCAGCGGGTTTCACCATTGGCGGAGGTGTTGCCCGAAACGCTGATATGGGCGGCGCTGCAGCAATTGCTGCCCGTGTGATAGGTGCAGCCTGTGACACTGCAATTAACGCAGCTGATACATTTTTCTTGATTGTTATTCATTATAAAATCCTCCAAATGCCGAATTCCGGTCAGTGCCGGTGCTCTTAGTATCGGCAGAGAGGAATATTTTATTCGGGAGTGAAGAAATTATGGCTCTGTACGCTATCGGGGATTTGCATCTTTCCTTCACAACGAACAAGCCCATGAATATTTTCGGCACCGCTTGGGAAAACCACGAGGAAAAACTAAAATCCGCTTTCAGCGCCCTTAAGCCCGAGGACACAACGGTTTTGTGCGGCGACCTGAGCTGGGGCATGAACTTTGCCGAAGCCTTGGAGGATTTTTTGTTCGTTGAACAGCTTCCGGGTAAGAAAATCATCCTCAAGGGCAACCACGATTATTGGTGGGAAACAGCCTCAAAAATGAATGCTTTTTTTCAGGAGCAGGGCATAGCCTCCATCGAAATCCTAAACAACAACTGCTTTCCCTACGGCGAAAACCACGCAATCTGCGGCACCCGAGGTTGGTTTTACGAGGAGGAGTCCGGCACAAGCCACGACAAAAAAATCATGAACCGAGAGCTTATGCGCCTTGAAGCCTCACTGAAAGCGGCAGGGGAGAAGCAAAAGCTTGTCTTTCTCCACTACCCCCCAAAGTTCGGCAGCTATGAGTGCGAGGAAATTTTAAATCTGCTCAAAAGCTATGAGGTTTCACTTTGCTGCGCGGGGCATATCCACGGAAAAAGTCTCCGCAACGCCTTTGAGGGCGAATACAGAGGCTGCCTGCACAAACTGGTTTCCGCGGACTATGTTAACTTTGTCCCACAAAGAATTTTAGATTAGTACATTGTTCATAAAAAGTATTTGCATTTGATAGTCACATCTGTTACAATACAGCTTATGTAATTTGATATCGTCGGATAGAATCGACTTCCGATGGAAATAGTAGGAGGAAAACCCCATGATCGTCAAAAACGTTGAAAAGAAAGAAAATAATGGTCTCTCGCTTACAATCGAGATCAGCAAGGATGAGTTCGCCGAGGCAGTTAACGGCGCATTCCTTAAAAACAGAAAGAGCATAGCAGTGCCCGGCTTCCGCAAGGGCAAGGCTCCCAGAATGGTCATCGAAGGTATGTACGGCGAAAACGTTTTTTACGACGACGCCATTGAGGACATTGCTCCCAAGGCTTACGAGTTCGCTATCGAAACCGAAAAGCTGAACACCGTTGGTCGCCCCAGCGTCGCAAATGTTGACATTAACGACGAAAAAATTCTCACCTTGACCATCGAAGCCGCCCTCTATCCCGAGGTCACACTTGGTCAATACAAAAACCTTGAAGTTGCCAAGGAAGAAATCAACATCACCGACGAAACAGTCGTCGCTTACCTTGACGATATGCGCAAACGCAATGGCCGCAAGACCATTGTTGAGCGTGCTGCACAAAACGGCGACATCGTTCTCATCGACTACGATGGCTACATGGACGGCGAGCGCTTCAACGGCGGCAAGGCAGAGGGTCAAGAGCTTGAGCTTGGCTCCAACACCTTTGTTCCCGGCTTTGAGGAGCAGGTCGTTGGCATGAACGTTGGCGACGAAAAAGAAATCAACATCACCTTCCCCGAAACCTACCATGCAGACCTTGCCGGCAAAGCCGTTGTATTCAAGGTCACTGTTCACGAGGTTTCCGAAAATATTCTTCCCGAGCTTGACGACGAGTTTGCAAAGGACGTTTCCGAGTTCGACACCCTTGCCGACTACAAAGTCGCCATCAACGAGGAGCTTCTCAAAAAGCGCACCCAAAATGTTGAAGAAGAATTCTCCTTCAACGTCACCGAGGCGGCAATCGCCAACATGACCTGCGAAATTCCCGAAACAATGGTTGATGACCGTCTTGAAATGATGATCAACGACTATCGCCGCAACCTTATGGGTCAGGGAATGCAGCTTGAGGAATATATCCGCATGATGGGCATGGACCCCAGCACCTTCCAAAGCATGCTCCGTCCCCAAGCTCTTAAGCAGGTTCAAACCGACCTTATGCTTGCAGCAGTTGTGGAAGCCGAAAAAATCGAAGTCACCGCTGAAGAAATCGACGAAGCCTGTAAGGGCATTGCCGAGAGCTACGGCATGACCGTCGAGGACATCAAAAAAGCCGTGCCTCAGGACTCCATCGAGCACGACATGAAGATGAAAAAGGCCGCCGATCTCCTTTTGGAAACCGCCGTCCCCACAGCCCCTGTTGCAAAGGACGAAACAGCAGACAAGACCGAGGCATAGGGTCTTATCAATATTTAACCCAGCAAGCAATCCTATACACAGAATAATAAACCTTGGATATGGATATGTTTACCAGGATACAAAATCTTTACGATTAAAGGAGAATTTTTATGAGTTTAGTTCCATATGTAGTTGAGCAGACCTCTCGCGGAGAGCGCTCGTATGATATTTTTTCCCGGCTTCTTAACGATCGTATTGTTATGCTGTCCGAGGAAGTCAATGATACTACTGCAAGTCTGATTGTTGCCCAGCTTCTTTTCCTTGAAGCTCAGGATCCCGACAAGGACATTCAGTTCTACATCAACAGCCCCGGCGGCAGCATTACGGCAGGAATGGCAATCTATGATACTATGCAATATATCAAGGCTGACGTTTCCACAATCTGCATCGGCATGGCGGCATCCATGGGAGCTTTTCTGCTCTCCAGCGGAGCAAAGGGCAAGCGCTTGGCGCTCCCCAACTCCGAAATCATGATTCACCAGCCCTCCGGCGGAAGCCAAGGGCAAGCTACCGATATCGAAATTCAGGCAAAGCGCATTCTTAAAATGAAGGAAAAGCTCAACAAAATGCTGGCTGAAAACACCGGCAAGCCTGTTGAAACCATCGCTGCCGATTGCGAGCGCGACAATTTTATGAGTGCCGAGGAAGCTATGGAATATGGTCTTATCGATAAGGTTATCTATAAGCGTCAGTAATTTCCGGCTTTTTTCCTCGCCTAATGAATGAGGATGAATATGGCATTTTTTGATGACAGCAAAGACATTCACTGCAGCTTCTGCGGGAAACCGCAATCTGTCGTCGGGCGCATGATTATGGGCAACGGCTCATACATTTGTGATGAGTGTGTTCGCCTGTGCATGAGCATAGTTGACGAAAAATATAAGCCCGGTGACGAAGGCGACCCAGCTTCCGGCAACGACATCGGCGCAAGCTATGGACTAAATCGTGACAATCTTCCCCGCCCCGCGGATATCCGCGGTGTTTTGGACGATTATGTCATCGGTCAAACAAAAGCAAAAACCACCCTCTCCGTCGCTGTTTACAACCACTACAAGCGTGTGCTTTACGGCAACAACAACGAGGTCGAACTCCAAAAAAGCAACATTTTGCTCATCGGACCCACGGGCAGCGGAAAAACCCTTTTCGCTCAAACCATGGCAAAGGTGCTTGATGTTCCCTTCGCAATTGCCGACGCAACCACCCTTACCGAGGCGGGCTACGTGGGCGAGGATGTGGAAAACATTCTGCTTCGCCTGCTTCAGGCAGCGGATTTTGACGTTGAAAAAGCGGAGCACGGCATCATCTACATCGACGAGATGGACAAAATTTCCCGCAAAAGCGAAAACACCTCCATCACCCGTGACGTTTCGGGCGAGGGCGTTCAGCAGGCTCTCCTAAAAATTCTTGAGGGCACGGTCGCCAATGTTCCGCCCCAAGGCGGCAGAAAGCACCCCCATCAGGAATTTGTCAAGGTTGACACCACAAACATCCTCTTTATCTGCGGCGGCGCCTTCGACGGCATCGAAAAAATCATCGAAAACCGCCTGAACCGCAAAAGCATTGGCTTCGGCGGCGACATCAAGAGCAACCGTGACGCCGATTCCGGCGCAATTATGCAGGAAATTCAGTCCCACGACCTCCTTAAGTTTGGAATTATCCCCGAGCTTATCGGTCGTTTGCCTGTTATCGCGCCCCTCAATTCACTTAGCCGTGAGGACCTTATCCGCATTTTGCAGGAGCCTAAAAACGCGCTTACCCGCCAATATAAGGCACTGCTTGGCTACGATAATGTTGAGCTTAACTTCGACGAGGACGCACTTGCCGCCATCGCCGACAAGGCAATCAACATGAAAATCGGCGCCAGAGGTCTGCGCAGCGTTATGGAAAACCTTATGACCGACATAATGTTTGAGGTGCCCTCCGACCCCACAATCAAAAAAGTTACAATTACAGCGGATTGCGTTGCAAACGGAACTCCGCCCCTTGTAGTACGCGACGAAAATGCGCTTAACGCATAGCTTTGTCGGCGCTTATTAAAAAAACGGAGCCGCACAAAATAGTGCGGCTCTCAGCGTATTAAATAGGAAACTATCACACCCCCCGAAAGGAGGAAAATTTGATGAATAATACAGACGAAAATCTGCTTTCCAAGGGCTATCCGCTGCTGCCTATGCGCGGTCTGTCCGTTTTTCCGGGAATGCTCATAAATTTTGACGTTATCCGCCCCATGTCCGTTGCCGCGCTGGACGCCGCTTTGGAAGCCAACAGGCTGATTTTTATGGTCTCCCAGCATGACCTTTCCGTGGAGCTGCCCAAGGCAGACGACCTCTACAAGGTCGGCACAATTTGCCGTGTGAAGCAGCTTTTGCGCATCCCGGGGACGGAAGCCGTCCGCATTTTGGTTGAGGGCATTCAGCGGGCAAAAATTGTCCGCTTCGATTATGGCGACGCCTTCAACTTTGCCGAGGTTGAGATTATTGAAGCCACCGAGGCAAAATCCAACTCCCCCAAGGCGGAGGCGATTGTTCGCCAATGCGTTGACCTTTTCGACGATTACGCCCACCTTTTGGGCGCGCTCCCTCCCGAAATGCTTGCAAAGGTGGCGTCCATCACAGACCCTGCCTATCTTTCCGACTACATCGCCCAAAACATCTACCTCAACCCGGAAAAAAAGCAGCTCTTACTGGAAGAAGCCCGTCCTCTTAACCGCATCGCACTGCTAAATCGCTTTCTGACCCGTGAAATTTCCGTGCTTTCCATCGAGCAGGAGCTTCAGGAGCAGACCCAAACCCTGATGACAAAATCCCAAAAGGACTTTTTCCTGCGGGAGCAGATGAAGGTTATCCAAGCCGAGCTTGGGGATTTTGACGATTTTGACGAGGAATTGGACGACTACCAAAAGCAAATTTTGGAGCTTAAGCTCTCGGACGAGCTGACGGAAAAACTCATAAAAGAGGTTTCCCGCCTTTCAAAGCAGCAGCCCGGCTCCGCCGAAAGCGCCCTTATCCGCAACTATCTGGACACCTGTTTGGAGCTTCCTTGGAACACAACAACAAATGAAATAATCGACATTAAGCGTGCCCGAAAAATCCTTGACGACGACCATTTCGGTCTTGAAAAGGTGAAGGACCGCATCATCGAATATCTTGCCGTGAAGCAGCTTGCACCAAAGCTTCGGGGCACCGTGCTCTGCCTTGTGGGGCCTCCCGGCACCGGCAAAACCAGCATAGCAAAAAGCATTGCAAGAGCCACAAACCGCAAGCTTGCAATGATTTCTCTTGGCGGCGTTCACGACGAGGCGGAAATTCGCGGTCACCGCAAAACCTATGTGGGCGCTATGCCCGGGCGCATTATCGCCGGGGTTATTCAGGCAAAAAGTCGGAACCCGCTGCTGCTTTTGGACGAAATTGACAAGCTGGGCAGCGACTATCGGGGCGACCCCTCTGCCGCGCTTTTGGAAGCCTTGGACTCGGAGCAAAATCACGCCTTCCGTGACCACTACATTGAGCTTCCCTTTGACCTTTCCGACGCGTTTTTCATCACCACCGCCAACACCACGGACACCATTCCCCGAGCACTGCTTGACCGAATGGAGGTCATTGAGCTTTCAAGCTACACCGACGAGGAAAAGCTCTCCATCGCAAAAGACCACCTGCTTCCCAAGCAACGCAAAAAGCACGGGCTCTCCGCCGCTCAGCTCAAAATGAGCGACGACGCCATCCGTGAGCTTATCTCCCTTTACACAAGGGAGTCCGGCGTCCGCATTTTGGAGCGTGAGCTTGCCGCCGCCTGCCGCAAAACCGCGAGAAAAATCGCGGACGGCGACTGCAAAGCCCTCCGTCTCACCGCGGGCAAGCTTGAAGAACTTATGGGTCCCCCAAAATATAAGCCCGACACCCTCCGCCCGGCGGACGAAGTCGGTCTTGTGCGTGGTCTTGCTTGGACCAGCGTGGGCGGCGCCGTTTTGGACGTTGAGGTCAGCGTGATGGACGGCACGGGAAAGCTGGAATTAACCGGCAATCTGGGCGACGTGATGAAGGAATCCGCAAAGGCGGCAGTCACCTACATCCGCAGCCGTGCCGAAAAGCTTTCCATCGACAAGGACTTTTACAAAACCAAGGACATCCACATCCATTTCCCCGAGGGCGCAATCCCCAAGGACGGACCCTCGGCGGGCATCACCATCTGCATCGCCGTAATTTCCGCGCTTACGGGCGCTCCCGTGCGCCGCGACATCGCAATGACAGGTGAAATTTCACTCCGCGGTCGGGTTATGCCCATCGGCGGGCTTCGTGAAAAAACCATGGCGGCTCTCCGCGCCGGCGTTACAACAGTTATCATCCCCGCCGACAACGAAAAGGACTTGGAGGAAATTGACCAGCGGGTTCGTGCCGCTCTTAATTTCGTCGTCACCGACCACGTTGACAAGGTTTTGGACATCGCTCTCAACCGCAAAATCGGCTTTTCCGAAAGCAAAGTCGGGGCGGGTGAAGTCATGGTTCCCGTAATTGACTCAAAATCGCCGATTTGTTCCTCAAATTTAAGGCAATAGGTGTATTATGAACATAAACAACACGGAATTTATCAAGTCCGCCGCCGGGGTGAAGGATTTTATCACCGACGGGCTGCCCACAATCGTTTTTTCGGGCAAGTCCAACGTTGGCAAGTCCTCGGTCATCAATCGCCTGCTCAACCGCAAAAACATTGCGAGGGTGGGTTCAAACCCGGGAAAAACCGTCCACGTCAACTATTTCCTAATCGACCGCGTCGCATATTTTGTTGACCTGCCCGGCTACGGCTATGCCAAGGTCGCAAAAACCGAAAAAGAACGCTGGGGCAGGCTTATGGAGCAGTTTTTTGCCACCGAGGGGCTTATTACCCTTGGCATCATGATTGTTGACAGCCGCCACAAGCCCACAGCCGACGACGTTATCATGGCAAATTGGTTTAAAGAAACCCAGTGCCCTCTGGTGGTCGTTGCAAACAAAGCCGACAAGCTAAAGCCTTCGGAAATTGCGCCCAATGTGGCAATAATCCGTGAAACCCTTGAATTTACCGAGGATGTTCCCATCATCGTTTTTTCCGCCGAAAAGGGGACAGGCACAAAGGAGCTTATGTCGGAAATTATGAAAGCAATCTAATAATTTGCGGGGCAGGCACAGCTTTCGGCGCATTTCGCACGAAAACCTTGTGCTTGTCCCGCTCTTGTTTTTTGCTTTCACTTTTGATATAATACAAGCGTATTTGTTTCTTTAAAAAACCGCAACAGCGTTAATTCGGAGGTGCTCCCATAAACACACTTCAAAACTTTTGGCAGGGGCTTGACTGGTCTGTCCTCACCGACATGCTCATTTCGGTCATTCCCGCTCTGCTTTGCATAACCTTCCACGAGCTTTGCCACGGCGCTGTCGCCTACAAGCTGGGTGACAACACCGCGAAAAACGCGGGAAGGCTGACCCTTAACCCCATCAAGCACATCGACATCATGGGGCTTCTCATGATGGTGGTTTTCAAATTCGGCTGGGCAAAGCCTGTGCCCGTCAACATGAACAACTTCAAAAACCCCAAAAGGGACATGGCAATCACAGCTCTTGCCGGCCCTGTTTCAAACGTCATTCTTGCCGCCTTTGTGCTGCTTATCTACGGCTTTCTCTATGTCCCCCTACTAAAAGCCGGCTCCTTTGGAGACGTGGTTTTGCAAATGATCAGCCGCACAGCCTACCTTAGCTGTGCTCTCGCTGTTTTCAACATTATCCCCATTCCGCCCTTGGACGGCTCCAAGGTTTTGTTCTCACTTCTGTCCGAGCAAAACTACTGGAAGCTGATGCGCTATGAGCGCTACGGCATGATTATTATGCTTGTTGTCATGGTAAGCGGCGTGCTGACCCCCGTTTTAAGCACTGTTACAGGCGGACTTTTCAATGTACTTTTCAAAATTGCCGAGTTTTCTTTTTCCCTTAGCGTATAAGTTGCTTCACGACGAAATACATAATGCAGCCCTATTGTGCCGTGTGGAGGGCGAATGGATAATCCAACCTTTTTCCTGGAGGGCATTGTAAAATCACGGGATGAGCTACAGGACTTTTCGGGTCCCCTCAGCCTTATCCTCATGCTCCTCCAAAAAAACAAAATAGAAATTCGGGATTTGCAAATCTCCGTCATTTTGGAGCAATACCTTGCCTACATCTCAAAAATGCAGGAGATGGATTTGGACCTTGCCAGCGAATTTGTCCAAATGGCTTCCCACCTTGTCTACATCAAAACCCGCACCCTGCTGGTGGGCGAGGAGGAGGTTTCCGAGCTTGACGAGCTGCGCATGTCCTTGGAGCAGCTTCAATGCCACGACGCCTACATGAGCATCAAGGCGATAACGCCGGAGCTTGCCCGCGCGGCGGAGCAGGGACTTCTCATGTTTTCAAAGCCGGCGGAGCCCCTTGCTCAAATCGGCGACAAAAGCTATCGCTTTTCCCACCAACCGGCGGAGCTTCTCATCGCCTTGGCGGAGGTTTTTTCCCGTGGCTCAAACAGCTTTTCACCCGAAAGAGTTGGCGTTGCCGTCCCCGGACGCATCATCTACGGCGTCAAGGAAAAAAGCGAACAGCTTTTAACTCTCCTTCAAGGCGACACAAAAAAATCCCTGAAGGAGCTTTACCAAATGAGCGCCAGCCGCTCCGAAATTATTGCAACCTTCATCTCCGTGCTGGAGCTTTGCAGCTGTGGCAGCATCGAAATCCAAAGCCTTGAGGGTGAGCTTTTTGTTTCTCTTGGCAGCGCCATTCCCGACACAGCTTCAATGGAAATCGCCGAATAGGATGATATTATAATTATGGAAAATCAAGAGCTTGAAGCCGCAATCGAAGCAATCCTTTTCGCGGCGGGGGAGCCTGTCCCGGCGGAGCGCATCGCCCTTGTGCTGGGGCTTGACACAGAACTCGTTTTAGCTTGCGCAAAGCAGCTTTCCGACGACTACGCCTTTCGTCGGCGGGGAATTCGACTTGTGCGCGTTAACGACGCCCTTCAGCTTTGCTCCGCTGCGGAATTTGCCCAGCCCATCACCCAAGCCTTGGAAAGGCGCCGCCCTCCAAAGCTTAGCCAATCCTCACTTGAGGTCTTGGCAATCTGCGCATATTTTCAGCCTGTCACAAGAGCATATGTGGAGCAGGTGCGCGGAGTTGACAGCTCCTACACCATGGGAGTTTTGCAGGAACGGGGGCTAATCGAAAGCTGTGGGCGGCTTGAGGTTCCCGGCAGACCCTCAATTTACAAAACTACGGAGCTATTTTTGCGAACATTGGGCATAACTAACATTGCAGAGCTTCCAAAGCTTCCCGACATGAGCACCGATGAGGGCATCTCCCGCCTGAATGCCGTTATTGACGCCCTTAAGTCCCCGGACAACGAACAGCTCAAAATCGACGACTAAAGCCCAAAATCTGCCCTTAGCTTAAGGAGAGGGAGTGACGCCCTTGCTGGCGCTTTTTATAATCCTTGCTGTTCTCATCGTTATTTTGCTAATTCCCCTTGGCATCGACGGCGGCATCGCGGGGACAAAGCCCGACCTTTCCCTGCGCATCGCCGGGCTTGATTTCCGTGTTTTCCCCCGAAAGAAAAAGAAAGCCAAGCCGAAAAAATCCAAAAAGCCAAAAAAAGAACAGAGCAAGAAGGAAAAGCAAAAGAAAGCAAAAAATCCACCCGATTATAAGCAACTCTTGGGCATACTGAAAATGGGACTTCGTGCGCTTTCCCGCTTCCGCAGGCACCTTACCATCAACTATGTCCGCCTTCACTTCACCTATGCCTCCGATGACCCCTTCAAAACCGCGCTGGGTTACGGCTATGCCGCCGCGGTTATGGGCTCAATTTCCCCCCTGTTCGAGGAGGCGTTCAACATTCGCCAGCGGGACTACGGAGTTGAAGTGAGCTTCACGGAGGAAAAACCAAAATTTGACTTTTGGCTCACCGCGACCATCCAAATTTGGGAGCTTCTTTATATTGGCATTGCCTTCGGTATCGAATTCTTAAAAATGAAAATCAAAGAGAAAAAGCAAATCAAGTCGGATAAGAAAAATGAGCAAAAAACAGAAAACGGAGAAAGAAAGGAACAAAAATAATGGAAAAGCATCCTATCGGCGAATTGACCGAAATAACCCTCAGCAAAATTAAAGAAATGGTGGACGTAAACACCATTGTGGGCGCTCCCATCACCACCCCCGACGGCACCACCCTTATCCCAATTTCCAAAGTCTCCTTTGGCTTTGGCGGCGGCGGTTCGGACATCCCCTACAAAAACGGCGGCTTCGGCGGCGGCAACGGCGCGGGCGTAAAAATCGAACCCGTGGGCTTCCTTGTTGTCTGCGAGGGCAACGTAAAAATGCTGAATATCGGCGTTCCTCCAACCTCAACCCTTGACAGACTTGTGGAGCTTATCCCCGACTTTGTTGATAAAATCGAACAGCTAATCAAAGACCACAAGCACAACGCAGACTAGTTTTCTGCCTTTGCTTTGGCTCTTTAACTGAATATTTCTTTCCTTTGCAGTCAATAATAAGCACTGCCCAAATTAACCGAGGGTGGTGCTTATTATTAAAAAGTTTTTGTGGGGGGCGGCTCTTTTTTGCCTCCTTATTATTCCCCTGCTGACGGGCTTTGCTTTTGCCGCGCCCGAAAACAGCGCGGGAGCCGCAATTTTGGTTCACGCCGAAACAGGTCAGTTGCTCTATGAAAAAAACGCCTCCGAAAGAATGCTGATTGCCAGCACCACAAAAATCATGACGGCGCTGGTGGTCATAGAAAACTGCGAGCTTGACGCGCCTGTTGAGGTTTTGCCCGCGCACGCCGCCGTTATCGGCTCCTCCATGTATCTGAAGCCCGGGGGCAGCTACACCGTTCGTGACCTGCTTTACGGCTTGCTCCTTGCCTCGGGAAACGACGCGGCGGAGGCGCTTGCCACCCACTGCGGCGGCGGAATTCCCGAATTTGCCGCCCTGATGAACGAAAAGGCGGCGGCGCTGGGAATGCTCAATTCCTGCTTCAAAAACCCCCACGGCTTGGATGCCGACGGGCATTATTCCACAGCGGCGGATATGGCAATCTTAACCTGCGCCGCCATGAAAAATGAAACCTTTGCAAAAATCGTCGCCACAAAAACCTACACCGTGGGCGAACAAAGCTACATGAACCACAACAAGCTGCTCTGGAACTACGAGGGCGCAATCGGCGTAAAAACCGGCTACACCATTGCCGCGGGCAGAATTCTTGTCTCCTGCGCGGAGCGAAACGGGCTTCGCCTGATTTGCGTTACAATTTCCGACCCCAACGACTGGGAGGACCACAAGGCACTCTACGACTGGGGCTTTGGCGAATATCAATACAAGCCCGCAATCCCGGAGGGGCGGTTCTGCGAAGTTCCCCTCATTTCCGGCGAAAAAAACTCGGTGGGCGTTGCCTGCCGGGGCAACACCCGAATGCTGCTCCCAAAAAACTGCAAGCTTGATTTAGAAATTGAGCTTCCCGAATTCGTCTATGCGGGTGTAAAAGCAGGGGAGAGGGCGGGGCTTTTACGTCTTCGGGCGGAGGGCGAAATAATCGGCGAATATCTGCTGGTCTACACCGAGGACGCTCCCCTTGCGGAGGGCGTTAAGCTGAGCCCCTGGGGAAGATTTCGCAGGGCTTGGTATCTTGCCAACAAATACGAATTCGTTTTTAAGGGCAGACCCGGCGCAATTTGAGGAAGGATGGATTACAACTATTATGAAACAGAGACTGCAAAAAATCATTGCTTCCTCGGGCTTTTGCTCCCGACGTGCCGCGGAAACCCTTATCGAGGGCGGCAGGGTCAAGCTAAACGGCGAAATTGCCCCAATCGGCGCAAGCGCCGAGGAAACGGACATCATCACAATTGACGACAAACCTCTCCCCAAATCCGGGCAGAGGACTTACATAATGCTGAACAAGCCCCGAGGCTTCGTTACCACCATGAGCGACGAAAAGGGTCGCCGCACCGTTGCGGAGCTGACGGCGGATGTGGGCGTTCGGGTTTACCCTGTGGGCAGACTTGACATCGACTCCGAGGGACTGCTTATCATGACCGACGACGGCGACCTTGCCTTTCGGCTGATGCACCCCTCCCATCAGGTCAAAAAAACCTATCGTGCCCGAGTTCGGGGCGAAAACATCGACAAAGCGCTGGTAACCTTGGCGCTGCCCCTTGAAATTGACGGCTCTGCAATCAATCCCGCAAGAGTGAAGCTTCTCAATGAGGACGGCACCCACGATGGCGCACTGATTGAAATTACCATCTCCGAGGGGCGCAACAGGCAAATCCGCAAGATGTGCGAAATTGCGGGGCTTCGGGTTTTGCGCCTTAAGCGCTGCTCCGAGGGCGGGCTGGCGCTTGGCACTCTCCCCCTTGGCAAATGGCGATTTTTGGAACCACGTGAGATAGAAAACTTGCAAAAGCAGGTAGCAGACTAAATAAAACCCGTCGATTTCTGTCTAAAACCACGACTTTTCATACAAAATTGACAAAATGCTTGCAATCAACTTGCAATTTGTATTATTATATAGTGAGATGACAAGCATCAAACACAAAGAGGTCATCAAGAGGATGTGTAATGTTGGATAAAGATGTTCTTGCCGTTATTTCAAACGACAACTTCCACTTTTCAAAGGGTCAGCGCTTAATTGCAAAATATATTTTAGAAAACTACGACAAGGCAGCCTTCATGACGGCGGGAAAGCTTGGCGTCACTGTGGGCGTCAGCGAATCCACCGTTGTCCGCTTCGCGGCGGAGCTGGGCTATGACGGCTATCCCGGAATGCGCAAGGCTTTGCAGGAAATGATCCGCAACCGCTTGACCTCCGTTCAGCGCATCGAGGTGGCAAAGGAATTTATCGACGACGCAAACGTCCTTAAGGCTGTCCTTACCGCCGACATGGAAAAGCTCCAAAAAACCATTGAGGAAATCGACCGTGGCAGCTTTGACGCCGCTGTGGACGCCATCCTCAACGCGGAGCACGTCTACATAGTCGGAATGCGCTCCTCGGCAGCGCTTGCAAACCTTATGGGCTACTACCTTAACCTTCTGCGGGACAACGTCCATCTTTTGCAGGACACCGCTGTCAGTGAGGTCTATGAACAAATTTTGCGCATCCACAAGGGCGATGTTTTTGTGGCAATGAGCTATCCCCGCTATTCCACCCGCACCGTAAAGGCAATGCGCTTCGCAAAAAACTCCGGTGCTCTCACAATCAGCCTGACGGACGGCGAAACCTCCCCTCTGGTTGAAATCTCCGACATCACATTATTTGCAAGGAGCGACATGGTTTCGTTTCTCGACTCGCTGGTTGCGCCGCTGAGCCTCATTAACGCACTCATCGTATCCATTGGGCTGCGCTCCAAGGAAGCTCTCTCGGACACCTTCAAGCGTCTTGAAACCGTGTGGCAGGAAAACGAGGTCTATGAACACTCTGAAAACTGACTTAGTCGTCATCGGCGGGGGAGCCGCCGGGCTTCTTGCCTCCGCTTTGGCGGGGGAGCGGGGACTGAAAACCCTGCTAATCGACCCAAACAAGCTTTTGGGAAAAAAGCTTCGCATAACAGGCAAGGGTCGCTGCAACCTCACAAACTCCTGCGGCGATAAGGAGCTTCTTGAAAACATCCCGGGGAACCCCCGTTTTCTTTACAGCGCAATCAGCCGCCTTAACACAGCCTCCACCATGGAGCTTTTTGAGCGCCTTGGCGTCCCCCTAAAGACCGAGCGGGGCAATCGGGTGTTCCCAATCAGCGACAGCGCCCACGACGTTGCAAACGCTCTTGAGAGCTTTGGCAGGCGCAACGGCGTTCGCCACATTCAGGAGCGGGCAATCGCAATCGAAGCTACCGACGGCGCCATAACAGGCGTTGTCACCCCCAACGCGCAAATCTCCTGCCGAGGCGTTATCCTTTGCACCGGCGGCGTCAGCTATCCCGGCACCGGCTCCACAGGCGACGGCTATGTGCTTGCCGAAAGCTTGGGTCACAGCCTTGTTCCACCAAGGGCATCCCTTGTGCCCCTTGTTTCCGACGACAGCTATTGCGAGGAAATGCAGGGCTTTTCCCTCCGCAACGTCACCCTTCGGGTTTTTGACGAAAAAAACAAGCTTATTTACGACGAGCTGGGGGAGATGCTTTTCACCCACTTCGGCGTTTCGGGACCGCTGGTGCTCTCCGCCAGCGCCCACATGCGGGACTTCACAAAGCACAAATATCGGCTTTCCATCGACCTTAAGCCCGGCTTGGACGAAAAAAAGCTGGACGCCCGAATTTTGCGGGACTTCGAAAAATTCGCAAACAAGGAATTCAAAAACGCTTTGGTTGACCTTGCGGGGCACTCCATGATTGCTGTCCTTATCAAGCTTTCCGGCATTCCCGAGGACACAAAGGTCAACTCCATCACCAAGGAACAGCGGCTTCGCCTTGTTTCCCTTTTCAAAAACTTCCCCGTCAGCATCACGGGAACCCGCCCCATTTCCGAAGCCATCATCACCTCCGGGGGCGTAAACCTTAAAGAAATCGACCCCAAAACAATGGCTTCAAAGCTGGTAAAGGGCTTATATTTTGCAGGCGAAATCATGGATCTGGACGCCTACACCGGCGGCTTTAATCTGCAAATTGCTTGGTCAACCGCTTTCACGGCGGCAAATTCTGTTTGCGCCGACTGACTTTTTTCGCTGAGAGGATTACTGCTTATGAACAAATTTTACTCCGTTGCAATTGACGGCCCCTCAGGCGCCGGAAAAAGCACAATTGCAAAGCTTTGCGCCGAAAATCTGGGCTTCATCTACGTTGACACCGGTGCAATTTACCGAACAGTCGCACTGGCGGCTCAAAAAGCCGGGCTTGACTCCAAGGACGCCCCGGGCGTTTCCGGGATTTTGCCAAAGCTTCAAATCTCCTTGGGTCACGACGACCGGGGCTTGCAGCAAATGTATCTCGACAAGCAGGATGTTTCCCGGGAAATACGTCTGCCGGAAATTTCTGTTTTTGCCTCCGACGTTTCCGCAATGCCGGATGTGCGCGCCTATCTTTTGGGAATGCAGCGCTCCCTTGCAAAAACCAGCAACGTAATCATGGACGGTCGTGACATCGGCACCGTTGTTTTGCCCGACGCCGACCTTAAAATTTTCCTCACCGCCAATCCCGAGGAGCGTGCCAAGCGCCGCTATGCGGAGCTTTTGGAGCGTGGCGTAAAAACCACCCTTGCAGACGTTCTGCGGGACATCGAATACCGTGACACAAACGACAGCAACCGCAAAAGCGCGCCCCTTCGCGCCGCTGAGGACGCCGTTATAATCGACACCACCGGCAACACCCTTACGGAAAGCTTTGAATATATCTGCCACCTTATCAAGGAGAAGATGTCAAAATGAATTTTTGGTATAGGCTATTTTACATTCTCGCCGCACCCTTTATCTGCCTTTTTTACCCCTTCCGCGTCAGCGGGAGAGAGAACATTCCCGAGGATGCCTGCGTGATTTGCGCTAATCACTCGGGGCTGCTTGACCCCTGCTTCGCGGCGATTGCCTTTGGAATAAAGCGCCACATCTATTTCATGGCAAAGTCGGAATTTTTCAACAATTTCTTCCTTAAGCACGTTTTCAACGCGGCGGGCGTTTTTCCCGTTTCCCGTGAGGAAACCGACATAACCGCCATCCGCATCGCCATGAAGCACCTTAAAAACAATGACAAAATCATGATTTTCCCCGAAGGCTCCCGTGTGACGGAGGTCAATGTGAACGCGGGAAAAGAGGGCGCTGTCCGCATTGCCTCAAAGATGAAGGCACCGGTGCTCCCGGTCTACATCACCACGGTCAAAAAAATGTTCCGTTTCTCAAAACTCATAATCGGGAAGCCCTACATAATCGACCCGCCCCACGACAAAAACTTCGCCCCCGCCTCGGTTGAGCTTATGGAAAAAATCTATTCCTTGGAGCCAACAAATTGAAAAAGCTGATTGTTGCCGAAAGCGCCGGCTTTTGCTTTGGCGTCAGCCGCTCCGTGAAGCTGGCGGAGGACACCCTCCAAAGCTCCCAAAGCCCCTGCTATAGCTTGGGCGAACTTATCCACAACGATTTTGTGGTTCGGGAGCTGCAAAGCCGTGGGCTTGCCGTTGCCCAATGCGCTGATGAAATCCCGCCGAATTCCTGCGCTGTTATTCGCTCCCACGGCGTTGTCCAAAGCGAATATGACAAGCTGCGGGAAAAAAATATCACCATCGTTGACGCCACCTGCCCCAAGGTTCGAAAAATTCACGAAATCGTTTCCAAGGCGGCGGAGGCGGGGCGCACTCCAATTATAATCGGCACGGAAAATCACCCCGAGGTTGTTGCAATTCGTGACCGCTGCGACGAAGCCTTTGTTTTTGACAAGACCGAAAAATTTCAGGCTTGGCTGGAAAACGACCCCAATAACCGTCACAAAGCACTAAGTCTGGTGTTCCAAACCACCCAAACGCAAGAAATTCTTAAACAAACTAAAAATATTATCAAAAAAGAGTGTACAAACTGCGAAGTGTTTGATACAATATGTTGCGCTACATCCACGAGGCAAGCTGATGCTGTTGCCCTCTCAAAGGTATGCAGTGCAATGGTCGTTATCGGTGCGCGTCACAGCGCAAACAGCGTTCATCTGGCGGAGCTTTGCTCCCGGCACTGCGCTACGGTTCAGTTCATTTCCTCGGCGGAGGAGCTGGACACGGCGGCTCTTGAAACGGCTTCAACTATTGGCATAACCGCCGGCGCTTCAACGCCTGCGTGGATTATTAAGGAGGTAAAACACAAGATGACTGATGACATGAAAATTGAAGAAACCACAGTTGACTCGGTAACAAAGGAAGAAACACCCGCAGCACCCGCTGCAGAGGTGGCTCCGGAAGTGGAAATGACCTTTGACCAGATGCTGGAGGAATCTATCAAAACTATATATAACGGAGATACGGTAACCGGTATTGTAGCTGCAATTACTCCCACAGAAATCAGCCTTGATTTGGGCACAAAGCATTCAGGATACATTCCCGTATCCGAATACACCGACGACACCGACGTCTCCATAAACGACCTTATCAAGGTCGGTGACTCCATCGAAGCCTGCGTTGTTCGCGTGAACGACGTTGAGGGCACCGTAATGCTCTCCAAAAAGCGTCTTGACGCTGTCAAAAACTGGAGCGTTGTTGAAGCTGCTGTCGAGGACGGCACCATCATGGACGGCATCGTCACAGAGGACAATAAGGGCGGCGTTGTTGTTTCCGTTAAGGGCATCCGTGTCTTTGTTCCCGCTTCCCAGTCCGGTCTTGGCAAGGAAGCCGACATGAGCGAGCTTCTCAAGCAAAAGGTTCGCCTCAAGATTACCGAAGTCAACCGCGCTCGCCGCCGCGTTGTCGGCAGCATCCGCGCCGTCCAAAAGGACGAGCGTCGTGAGCGTTCCGATAAAATCTGGTCCGACATCGAAATCGGCAAGCACTACAACGGCACCGTAAAGTCCCTCACCGGCTACGGCGCATTTGTCGACATTGGCGGCATCGACGGCATGATCCATGTCTCCGAGCTGAGCTGGAGCCGCGTTAAGCAGCCCGGCGACGTTCTCACCGTGGGCGACAAGGTCGAAGTCTATGTTATCAACTTCGACAAAGAAAACCGCAAAATCTCCCTTGGCTACAAAGACCCCAACGGCAACCCTTGGACAAAATTCACCGCTGCCTACAAGGTTAACGACATTGTTGACGTCAAAATTGTCAAGCTCATGCCCTTCGGCGCCTTTGCCGAGGTCATGCCCGGAGTTGACGGTCTTATCCATATCTCCCAAATTTCAACTCACCGTGTTGGCAAGCCCGAGGAAGTTCTCTCTGTTGATGACGTCGTAACGGTCAAAATCACCGCCATCGACAACGACAAACAAAAAATCTCCCTCAGCATCCGTGCCCTCACCGAGCCTGAGCACAGCAGCGAGGAGCATAACGAAGCCCCCCACGCCGCTCCTGCCTCCGAAGGCGACGCTCTTGTCTATGAAGTCTCCTCCACCGGCGAAGCTCAGGGCGTTGCCCCCGAGCACGACGTAGCCGACTAATTCTTCCAACATAACACCCAAAAGAGCGAGGACGCATTTGTCCTCGCTCTTTTTTGAAACTTAGCCCAAGGGCTTTGACGATAAAAAAGCTCCCCCGTGCAGGAATTGCACGGGGGAGCTTGTTGTTTATTGAATTGTGATAACGCTTTCTGTGGGAACTACAGCGATGTAGCTTTTGCCCACGGAGAGCTCAAGGGGCTGACCGTTTGAGAGGGAATAGCTGAAGGCGGCGCCGGTGCCGGAATGGCTCCATGTGATGGGGACGGTTTTTCCGTTGCAGATGAAGTGACCCGTGCCGCTGCCGTTAAGGTTAACGCCTCTGCGACCGTAATCGTCCAGTATTTTGGTTTCCGCGTAGAGCACCAGCAGGTTTTTGAATTCAACCGCCTTGCCGGTGTTGCCGTCAATAAGGTCGGACTTGTGCTGGAAGCCTGTGTACATTCCCGTATCACTGTGGTAGGTGAAGTCGGTGTTTTTAAGTCCGCCAAAGCTGACATTGACTGTTGCGGCGGCGGTGCCTGCGCTCATGTCGGGGGCTTCAACAAAGCTTAAGCCATAGTTGAAGGAGCCGGAGCTGTGCTCCTTGGGATAGGCAAGCTTGTCTGTGGCTTCAAGCACCCGCTCGGGAGAGGTGAAAAGGCTGTGCTCCGTGCCGTATTTTTGACGGGTTTTGTCACGGTAAAACGCCGCGGCGGCGGCGCTGTTGCCGCGAACGCCGTCGATGTTGTTGATGCCCTTGGAGGCAATGTCGGCATAGGCTTGATCGCTGCCGCCGGCGTGGACATAGATTGCGTCGTAGCTTTGAGCAAGCTCAATATAGTAGGGGCGGGAGGAACGCATGCTGCCTATTGCAGCGCCCGCCTTGCTGATATCTGTGAAAATGGGCATCATTCTGGTAATTTCGCCTTCGGCAAGAACCTCGTAAAGAATGTCCGCACCGGAGATACCGCAAAGGGGTTGGGCGACGCTGATGTTATTTATCATAACCGCATAGGGACGCTGACTGCTGATGTCCTTGTCCGTTATTTCACCGGACAGGGGATTACGGATGGGCTCTGGGGTGGGAGTGGGCGAGGGGGTAACCTTTACATCGGGCGGCACAGGCGAACCATCGGGTGGTGGCAGAGTGTTGTTGCCGCAGGCTGTGAGCATAAGCATGACAGCCGCTAGAATAATTGGTATGATTTTTTTCATTTTGACCTCCATGGTGCTTGAAATAGGTTTTTATCGTAAAATGTCAAATTCAGTCCGGGCACTGGTTATAATACTATGATTTAATAAGGTTGTCAAACCTCAAAACCCGTGTTAGAATAATTCGACACAAAGTTTTTTGCGAATATTTACAGACAAGGAAGTTAGAGCTATGTATGATGAAATCAAAAGCGCCGCTTGGGACGCAATGTCGGAGCTTTTATCTGTTGCCGTGCCCAGCCGTGGCGAAATTATAGTTGTGGGCTGCTCCTCCAGCGAAATTATGGGGGAGAGCATCGGTCACGGCTCAACGCCGGACGCCGCCGCCGCGGTTTTGGAGGGCATTTTGCCTTTGCTTAACAGCAATGGGCTGTTTCTTGCCGCCCAATGCTGTGAGCACCTTAACCGTGCCCTTGTGGTGGAGCGTGCCGCCGCCGAAAAATTCGGTCTTGAAATCGTTGCCGCCGTCCCAAAGCCAAAGGCGGGCGGTTCCTTCGCAACTGCCGCCTACGCCGCCTTTTCCGACCCGGTTTTGGTGGAGCACGTCCGTGCCGCGGCGGGGCTTGACATTGGCTGCACCCTTATCGGAATGCACCTGCGGGACGTTGCCGTACCCCTGCGCCTAAAAACCAAGCACATCGGCGAAGCCCTCATTACTGCCGCCCGCACCCGCCCAAAATTCATCGGCGGTTCAAGAGCACAATACGAATAAAATCTTCATTCTTGCCGCGGTTAGTGATAGCCGCGGCAATTTGTAAAATAAACGTTAACACAAACCGAACAATTGGTTAACTTTGGACGTTTTGCCTTGACATTAGTTCCCATGAAGTTTAGCCTTAACGGTATTATATTTTTGTATCATATTTGTTTCCAAAACGGTTGTCGCCGTCAGGTGAAAGGAACATAAAAAATGCTGGAGCTATCACACATCAAAAAAACCTACACGGTAGGGGACATTGAAACCCAAGCTTTAAAGGACATCAGTCTGGCTTTTCGCAAAAAGGAATTCGTCGCCATTTTGGGCGCCTCCGGCTCGGGAAAAACCACCTGTCTCAACATTATCGGCGGGCTTGACCGCTACGATAGCGGCGACCTTATCATCAAGGGTCGCTCCACAAAAAAATTCGGAGACAGGGATTGGGACGCCTACCGCAACAATTCCATTGGCTTTGTTTTCCAAAGCTACAACCTTATCACCCACCTGAGCGTTGTTGCAAACGTGGAGCTGGGCATGACCCTCTCCGGTGTTTCAAAGGAAGAAAAGCACAAAAAAGCCCTTGCAATGCTTGAGCGCGTGGGCTTAAAGGACCATCTTCACAAAAAGCCGAACCAGCTTTCAGGCGGGCAAATGCAGCGTGTGGCAATCGCGAGAGCGCTTGTAAACGACCCGGAAATTCTCCTTTGCGATGAGCCAACCGGCGCTTTGGACACCGAAACCAGCATCCAAATTCTTGACCTTATCCGTCAGGTCGCCGCCGACAAGCTGGTCATCATGGTGACCCACAACCCGGAGCTTGCGGAGCTTTATGCCGACCGCATCATCAGCTTTTCCGACGGCTCCGTTATTTCCGACAGCGCGCCCTACACCCCGGAAAAGGAAGCGGAAAAGTTTTCGCTCACCAAAACCGGCATGAGCTTTTTCACGGCGCTGGGGCTTTCCTTCAACAACCTGCGCACAAAGCTTGGCCGCACCTTCCTAACCTGCTTTGCCTCCAGCATCGGAATTATCGGCATTGCGGTTATTCTCAGTCTTTCCACCGGCTTTCAAACCCAAATTGACAAATATCAGTCCGACGCATTGTCGGAATTTCCCATCATGATTTCCAAAAACGCCGTGCAGATGGACGTTGAAACCATGAACGAAACAAGGCAGGAAATGAAGTCCATGATGACCGGCGTAAAGGAATTTGCCGACACTGACCACGCTGTACTTTTCGACTCCTCCAAGTCTCAGGTTATGCACGAAAACAAGCTGACCGACGACTACCTTGAATACATTTCAAAAATCGACCCCGCCGCCTGCAAGGGCATCGGCGTGACCCGCATTGTGGGCATGAATTTGCTTCGCAAAACCGAGGACGGCGTTATCCCCGTTTCCATGCCCACCGGCATGACGGGCAACATGACACCGGGAAACGTTACCGCCATGAGCGCCGCGGGAATGACCGCCTACCCGGAAAATCTTGACACCTCACTGCCCGGCTTTATCGAGGAAAACTACAGCCTTTTGGAGGGCGCCTACCCCAAGGAGCCCACCGACCTTGTGCTTTTGGTGGACGCTCAAAACCGTGTTGACCAAAAAATCATGAAGGATATGGGCTTCAAAGCCGACGCCTTCGACAACATCAAGTTTTCCGACATTGTGGGCACGGAAATTGCCTTGGTTTCCAATGACGACTTCTACCAAAAATCCGACTACGGCAACTTTATGCCCGGCACGGATTTTGAAAAGATGTACAACGCCGACGACACCCTGACCCTTAAAATCTGCGGTGTTGTCCGTCAAAAGCCGGACGTTAAGGTTTCGCTTTTGGGTTGCTCCTTTATCTACAGCGACGCCCTTGCAAGAATGGTGGTTGACCGCAGCGTCAATTCCGAAATTGTCGAGGCACAGCGCAATTCCCAGCTTAACGTGATGTCCATGGAGGCGATGGACGGGGACACAAAGGCGCAAATGATATCCTATTTGGGCGGCGAGGTGGCACCGGCTATGCTGATGCTCTACCCCACGAATTTTGAGAGCAAGGATGTTATAGTCGATTATTTGGACGAATACAACCGAAACGCTCCCACGGATGAGGATTTGGTGGTCTATTCCGACCTTGCAAAAACCATGACGGATATGACAAGCGGAATTATGGACGCCATCACCATTGTGCTTATCGCCTTTGCGGGTATTTCACTGGTGGTCAGCCTCATTATGATTTGCATTATCACCTACACCAGCGTTTTGGAGCGCACCAAGGAGATTGGCATTTTAAAAGCCTTGGGCGCGCGCAAAAAGGACATCACCCGGGTTTTCGACGCGGAAACCTTTATACTTGGCATTTTCTCGGGTACCTTGGGGGTTATCATCGCTTGGCTGCTGACCCTTCCCATCAACAGCTTCCTACTTAGGCTTACCGACCTTAGCAATGTGGCAACGCTGCAGCCGCTGCATGCCGTGCTGCTGGTTGTTATCAGCACCGTTTTGACCATGCTGGGCGGGCACATCCCCGCAAGGATGGC